>JAYTAJ010000192.1:0-4699 GCA_043737575.1 Myxococcales bacterium
GCGGATGAGCGCCTCCCTGCATGCCAATGGCGGGCGGCTGCTCACCGATCTTCGCCTGCCGGACTTTCGCAACTTCGCCGTCGACTGCACCGAACCCGGGGCAACGGTCGCGGAAGCGACGCGTGCAGCCGGTCGATGGTTGGCCCAGCTGATCACGGCAAACCCGCGCACGTTCCGGTTGATGGGGCCCGACGAGGTCGCGTCGAATCGGCTTGGAGACGTGTTCGCCGTCACCGGCCGCGCCTGGAACGCTGAAGTGGTCGACGGCGACGATCACCTCGCCCGGGACGGGCGGGTGATGGAGGTCTTGAGCGAGCACCTCTGCGAGGGATGGCTGGAGGGATATCTGCTGACTGGCCGGCACGGCCTGTTCACCAGCTACGAAGCGTTCATCCACATCATCGACTCGATGTTCAACCAGCACGCCAAGTGGTTGCGCACCACCCGCCGCATCCCCTGGCGTCAGCCGATCGCATCACTGAACTATCTGCTGACCAGTCACGTCTGGCGTCAGGACCACAACGGCTTCTCTCACCAGGATCCCGGGTTCATCGACCATGTCGTCAACAAGGGGGCCGAGGTCATCCGGGTCTATCTGCCGCCGGACGCGAACTGTCTGCTCTCGGTCCTCGATCATTGCCTCCGCAGCCGCGACTACGTCAACGTGGTCGTCATCGGCAAGCAACCAGCCCCGCAATGGCTCCACATCGACGACGCGATCTTGCACTGCACCCGCGGGATCGGCATCTTCGAATGGGCGTCGAGCGATCGCGGCGTCGAACCCCATGTGGTCCTGGCCTGCGCCGGCGACGTGCCAACCCTTGAAACACTGGCAGCGACGAGCATCCTGCGCAAGCTCATCCCCGACCTGAAAGTCCGCGTCGTCAATGTCGTCGATCTGATGCGACTCCAGACACCTGACGACCATCCTCACGGAATGTCCGACCACGAGTTCGACGCGCTGTTCACTACAGACCGGCCGGTGATCTTCGCGTTCCACGGGTATCCGTGGTTGATCCACCGCCTGACCTACCGCCGCACCAACCACGCCAACCTCCACGTCCGTGGATACAAGGAGGAGGGAACGACAACCACGCCGTTCGACATGTTGATGCTCAACGACCTGGACCGGTTCCATCTCGTGATCGACGTCATCGACCGCGTGCCAGACCTCAACACCCGTTGCGCGCACCTGCGCCAGGACATGGTCGACGCTCGCGCAGCAGCCCGGCTCCACACCCGCGCAACCGGCGCAGACCCGCCATCGGTGACCGAATGGACATGGCTCGCGACCGCACCGAAATGAGCCCGATATCGGCCACTGGACTCGGATCGCGAGCCGGCGCCCTCAGATCACCGCGGCGCCGCAACCGTCCTCGATGATCCCGCAGGTGCTGTCGACGCACGCCGCGCGCGCGGTGCAGGTGGCCGGCATCGGGTCGCACGCCGGCGACGAATCGCACGGCCGGGTGTCCTGGGCGCACCGCCACTCGGACTCGATCAGGATCGCGTCGAGTGCCTGAACGGATCCGACGTCGAACGGGGGTGCCGGGGGGCACTCGCCGCAGCACGTGACCCACGGAAGGAGCCGACAGTCCTGGTCATAGCTGCACTCCGGGGCATCGAGGCTTCTTCGTACCGCTGGGGCCGGTCCCGGTGAGGGTGCGGGTGATGATCCGGCAATCGAGTCGGGCGCCGTCTCGGACAGCGGGCGGGGTTCACCGCGCACGCATCCTGAGAGGATGGCGATCAGCAGGGTCGCACTCCAGATAAGACGCCTCTGAGTTCTGCAGAACCGGTGCCGAGGCCGGAAACTCAGTCGCGGACCCAGTCGCCGCCGCTGTCGGCGAGAGGGTCGCCTGGCTGCCAAGCCGCTGCCAAGCGGCACGGAACACGCTGGATCATGTCGGGTCAGTCAGGGCCGTAGGCTGTTGAGATCCGTGCAAGGGCTCGTCAGCGAACGGGGCCGGGGACTTGGCCAACAGCCCCTCAAAAGTTCAGAAGCGGAACAGGGTCGGGGCGCTCGACGAGCGCGGCGAGGTCTCGGGGAGCATCAGGCGGGTCGCGCCGCTCTGGAAGTTGTTGCTGCTGCCGTCGTCGGCGAGGACGATGAGGACGTAGACGCCGACCGCGGCGAGGACCCAGAAGACCGGGCTCTTGTAGAACGGGCGGCTCGACGACGCGGCCTTGGGCGCCGGGTCGCCCGCGGGCGCGGGCGCGCCGCCACCGCCGTTGAGCGACGGCGCGGGCAGCGGCTCGGCGCCGCGCATCTGCGCGAGGTTGATCGCGCCGACCCGATCGAGCTCGGCGTCGCCGGTCGCGGCGGGGCCCGCGGGCGTCGGCGTGCCAGCGGCAGCGGCAGCGTCGGCGGCGGCCTTGCGGGCAGCCTCGGCGGCGGCGGACTCCTCGGCCTGGCGCGCGGCCTCGGCGGCGGCGGCGGCCTCGGCGGCAGCGGCGGCCTGGGGCTCGAGCTTCTTGATCGCGGCCTCGACCTCGGCGCGGTTGGTCGCGGTGGGCATGCGATCGAGGTAGCTGCGATAGGTCTTGAGCGCCGCGACCGCGTCGCCCATGCGCTCGTACGACAGCGCGATGTTGTAGTCGTTCATCGGCGCGGGCGCGATCTGATCGGCGGCGCGGAACTCGGCGATCGCCTCGGCGTACTGCGCGGCGTTGAACTTCGCCATGCCGGCCTGGTAGTGGGCGCGGGCGTCGACCCGCGGATCGGGCTGCGCGATCGCCAGCGGGATCAGGCCGAAGACGAGCGCGAACGACAAGAAGCGGAGGACGCGATGGGCGAGCGGACGCATGAGGACCTCGGGGATAGTGGAAGCGGAGCGGGCGGACGACTCGATGGTGCCAGAACTCGGCGCGCGGCGATCACGCGCGTCGCCTCGGTGTGATCGTCGTCGCGTCAGCCGAAACACTCCTGCTTCATCGCGTTCTCGGGGAGCGTGCAGTCGATCTTCGGCGGCCTGGTGCCGGGCAGCGCCTTCAGCTTCACCTTGACCTCGTCCTCGGTGCCGTCGACGGTGATGGTCTTGTCCTCGTAGCCCTTGGCCTTGACCGTGACCTCGTAGGTCGAGCCGGGGGTGACCTTCACCATCTTCGGCGCCGGGCCGAGCAGCACGCCGTCGACGTAGATGGTCGCCTTCCGCGCGCTCGCGGTGACGAGCACGATGATCTCGGTGCCGCCCGGCTCGACCGCGGCGCCAGCGTCGACCTCGATCGCGACGACCTCGCCGGCGTCGATCGGATCGTTCGTCGCGACGACCTCGCCGGCGTCGATCGGATCGGGGGTGGCCACGCCGCCGCCGGCGTCGATCGGGTCGTTGACCGCGATCTGCCCCGCCGCGTCGGGGGTGACGGTCGGCTCGGTGCCGCCGCCGTCGGTGGACGCGACCGCGTCCTCGTCCTTCTTGCCGCTCAGCACGATCACCGCGACGACGCCGCAGATCAGCACCAGCACGATCACGATCGCCGCGATCAGTCCGACCTTGCTCTTCTTCGGCGCGTCGAGCCCGAACTGCGACGAGTCGGCGCCGTAGGCGTAGGGCGCCATCGGCTGGCTCTGATCGCTGTACGGCGGCTGGCCGCCATGATGTGCGGGCGGCGGACCGTGCTGCGGCGGACCGTGCTGCGGCATCATGCCGCCCGGGCCCATCGCGCCGACCACGGTCGCGGGCATCCCGCTCGAGCCCGGCGGCTGCGGATACGGCGCGGGCGCGGGGCCGGGACCCCACGACTGCGACGGGCCGGGCCCGCCCGGCGCGGCGGCGGCGAGGGTCGGCATCAGCGCGGGCGCCGAGCCCGCGCTCGGCAGGTGCGACGGTGCGCCGCTGCCCGCGGCGGGCATCGCCCCGGTCCGCGGCGAGAACGCCTCCATGTACGTGCTCATGCCCGCGCCCGCCATCCCGCGATAGACGACGACGAGCGCGTTCACCAGCTCGTCCATCGTGCGGTAGCGCTTGTCGGGATCCTTCTGCAGCGCGCGGCCGATGACCTCGGCGAGGCCGGGCGGCAGCGACCGTCCGGCCTTGGCGGCGCGTTGCGCGACCGGCTCGGGTTCGGTGGTGATGTGCTGGGTCAGGATGCCCATGAACGACTCGCCCTGGAACGGCAGCGAGCCGGCGAACACCTCGTACGCGATCACGCCCATCGCGTAGACGTCGACCCGCGCGTCGACGCCCTGGCCGAGCGCCTGCTCGGGCGCCATGTAGAACGGCGTGCCGAAGATCGTGCCCGTGCGGGTCAGGTTGTTCTGACCGTCCTGGCCCGCGACCTTGGCGATCCCGAAGTCGAGGAGCTTCGGCACGTCCTCGCCGTTCTGGCCGGGCGTGACGAAGATGTTCTCGGGCTTCATGTCGCGGTGGACGATGCCCTTGGAGTGCGCGGCGGCGAGCCCATGGCCGGTCTGGATCATGATGTTGAGGAGCCGCTCGATCGCGATCGGCTCCTTGATCATGTCGTTGAGCGGCGCGCCCGCGAGCAGCTCCATGCACAGGTAGATGCGGCCGTCCTTGAGCTGACCGAAATCGTCGATACCGATGATGTTGCGGTGGCCGATCGACGACGCCGAGCGCGCCTCCTGGCGAAACCGGGTGACCGCCTCCTGGTTCGACACGATCTCGGGCCGCAGCAGCTTGATCGCGACCTTCTTCTCGATGTGGATGTGCTCGGCGGCGTAGACCTCGCCCATCCC
>JAYTAJ010000193.1:0-4698 GCA_043737575.1 Myxococcales bacterium
AAATGCATGATGTCGCCGTCCTGCACCTCGTAGGTCTTGCCCTCCTGGCGCAGCTTGCCGACCGCCTTCAGCGCCAGCTCGCTGCCGTGCTGCTCGAGATCGACCAGGCTGTACACGTTGGCGCGGATGAAGCCCTTCTCGAAGTCGGTGTGGATCACGCCCGCCGCCTCGGGCGCCAGCGCGCCCTTCTTCACCGTCCACGCCCGCACTTCTTTCTCACCCGCGGTGAAGTACGACTGCAGGCCGAGCAGCCGGTAGCACTCGCGCGCCAGGGTCGCGAGGGCCGGCTCGGTGAGCCCGTACGACCCGAGCAGCTCGACCTTCTCCTCGTCGGACATGCCGGCCAGCTCGGCCTCGATCTTCCCGCACAGGATCACGACGCCCGCGCCCTCGAGCGCGGCGCGGGCCCGCACCTGATCGCTCCAGTTGTTGCCGCCCGGCAGGTCTTCCTCGCCGACGTTGCAGCAGTACAGGACCGGCTTGATCGTCATCAGGCCCCAGGTCTTCACCGCCTTGCGATCGTCGTCGGACAGCTCGAGGCTGCGGGCCGGGCGCCCCGCGGCGAGGTGCGCCGCCAGCTGCTCGGCCAGGGCCAGCTCGGCCTTCGCCTCCTTGTTGCCCGACTTCGACAGGTTGCCGGCCTTCTTGATGCGCTTGTCGATGGTGTCGCTGTCGGCGAGCACCAGCTCGAGATCGATGATCTCGATGTCGCGCTCGGGATCGACCGAGCCGGCGACGTGGATGACGTTGGGATCCTGGAAGCACCGCACCATCATCAGGACCGCGTCGGTCTCGCGGATGTTGGCGAGGAACTTGTTGCCGAGGCCCTCGCCCTGGGACGCGCCCTTGACCAGCCCGGCGATGTCGACGATCTCGACGATGGCGGGGATGACCTTCTGGGTCTTGATGTGCTTCTGGATCCGCGCGAGCCGCGGATCGGGGACGGGGACGATCCCGACGTTGGGATCGATCGTGCAGAAGGGATAGTTGGCAGCCTCGGCCTTGCCCGCGGTCAGGGCGTTGAAGACCGTGCTCTTGCCGACATTGGGGAGACCGACGATGCCGACGGAGAGCGACATGGCGGGACTCGTACCGAGAATCGCCCCGCGGCGCAAGCCGCGCGTGCGATGCTTGCCGGGTGCGGATCGCCCCCCTCGTCCTGATCGCGGCGCTCGCGGCCTGCGACGACGGCACCCCGACGCCCGACGGCGACATCAAGCTGCGGCTCGAGGCGCTGCCCATGGTCGCGTCGGTGACCGAGTCGCCGACCGACCTGCCCGGCTACCGCTACTTCGAGCTGCAGATCCACCAGCCGGTCGATCACGACGACCCGGACGGCGGCTGGTTCCTCCAGTACGCCACGTTGATCCACCGCGATCTCGACGCGCCGCTGGTGATGTTCACGACCGGCTACGGCAACTGGTACTACGACCACCCGAGCGAGCTGACCCGGCTCCTCCACGGCAACCAGATCGCGATCGAGCACCGCTTCTTCCGCGGCTCGCGCCCGACCGACCTCGCGGCGTGGAGCGACCTGACGATCGAGCAGGCCGCCGCCGATCACCACGTCATCGCGACCGCGCTGCACGATCTCTACGGCGGCGCGTTCCTGGCGACCGGCGCGTCGAAGGGCGGCATGACGTCGCTCTACCATCGACGGTTCTACCCCGACGACGTCGACGCCACCGTCGCCTTCGTCGCGCCGCTGTCGATCGCCGCGCCCGACTACCGCTACGACGGCTTCCTCGACGCGATCGGCCCGGCGCCGTGCCGCGACGCGCTGCACGCGGTGCAGATCGAGCTGCTCACCAACCGCCGCCCGATGCTGCAGCTCCGCGCCGCCGAGCAGCCCGGCCGCGCCTACACGCGGGTCGCCGTCGCCGCCGCGGTCGAGAGCGCGGTCATCGGCCTCGAGTGGTCGTTCTGGCAGACCAAGGGCGTCGCGTCGTGTAGCGGGATCCCGTCGCCGACCGGGTCCGACGACGCGCTGTGGGCGTTCGTCAAGGACGTGTCGCCGGTCGACGGCGCGAGCGACGCCGAGGTCGCCGACTTCGAGGCGTACTACCACCAGGCCGAGCACGAGCTCGGCTACCCGGGCACGATGGACGATCACCTGACCGGGCTCGTCACGTTTCCGTCGAGCGCCTACGACGGCGTCTACCCGACCGGCGTCCCGCGCCCCGCGTACTCGCCCGCGCCGATGCAGGACATCGACGGCTGGCTGCGAGGCGAGGGCGAGCGGATCCTGCTGGTGTACGGCGAGTACGATCCATGGACCGGGGGCATGTTCGAGCTGGGCGGCGCCACCGACTCGCTGCGCGTGCTCGCGCCGATGGGCTCGCACTACTCCGGCATCGTCAGCCTCGCGCCTGGCGATCGCGACGCCGCGCTGGCGAAGCTCGAGGCGTGGAGCGGCGTCACGCCCGACGTCTCGGTCTGGGACCAGGCCCGCCTCGCGGCCGCGCCGCCGCGGGTCCGGACGCCGCCGATGATGCGGAGGCGTTGAGCACCGCGATCGCGGTCTCGGCGCTCGCAGACACCGTGACCGCTCGCTTCGCGAGACGGCGCGGTGGTACAAACGGCTCATGACCGCCATGCGCACGGCGCTGGTCACTGGATCCACCGACGGTATCGGCCGGGCGACCGCCCTCGGGCTCGCCAAGGCCGGCCTGCGCGTCATCGTCCACGGCCGCAACCGGCCCAAGGTCGACCACGCGGTCGCCGAGCTCCAGGCCGCGGTGCCGACCGCCGAGCTGATCGGCGTGTCGTTCGATCTCGGCTCCTTCGCGACGGTGCGGCGCGGCGCCAAGGAGATCCTCGACAAGGTCGATGCGCTCCACGTCGTCGTGCAGAACGCCGGCATCTACGCCAACGAGCGCGTCGTCGTCACCGAGGGCCTCGAGGCGACGCTGGCGGTGAACCACGTCGGCCACGTGCTGCTCACCGAGCTGCTGATGCCGCTCTTGCTGCGCTCGGCGCCGGTGCGGGTGATCGTCGTCGCGTCGGTCGCGCACACCCGCGGCCGCATCCACACCGCGGACCTGTCGCTGTCGAGCGCGTACACCGGCTACGCCGCCTACGCGCAGTCGAAGCTCGCCAACGTGATGCACGCCCTCGATCTCGCCGAGGCCCACGATCCGGGGCAGCTCAGCGCGTACAGCCTGCACCCGGGCGTGATCTCGACCAAGCTCCTGCGCGACGGCTTCGCCGGCATGCGCGGTGCCGGGGTCACGGCGGGCGCGGCGCAGTCGATCAAGCTCGCGACCGCCGAGGCGATCGCCGAGCCCAGCGGCACGTACTACAACGAGGGCGTGCCGACCGCGCTCGGCGCGGTGGCGCGGGACGAGGCGGCGCGGGCGGCGCTGCGGATCGCGACCCGCGAGCTGGCCGGGCTGTCGAACGACGAGCCCGCCGCGCCCGACCTCAAGGCATGAGCGAGCCGTCGTACGCGGCGCGGCGAGAGACCGCGCTGGCCCAGCTCGCCGCGGGCGATGCCGAGGCCGCGCTGCGCGAGTTTCGCTGGACCGTGTGGTACCCGCGCGCGGTGCCGCCCGACGAGCTGGTCGACGCCCTCGGCGTGCTCGGCCGGATCTTCGCCGCGCTCGGGCGCACCGAGCTGGCCGAGCGCGCCGCCCACGCGTCGGTCGATCCGCTCGATCCCGACGGGCTCTACGATCTCGGCTACCACCTGATCGAGGACGGCCTGCCCGCGATCGCCGCGACGGTGCTGAAGCGCTGCCTCGAGGTCGTGCCCGGCAGCGAGCAGGTGCTGACCGAGCTGTGCGCTGCCCTCGAGCGCCACCTCGCCTACGCCGACGCGCGCCGCATGCTCGAGGCCCACCCCGAGCTGGTCGAGGCCCGGTTCCTGTGTCGCTACCTGCTCGCGTACAACGCGGCGATGAGCGGCGATCTCGCGACGCCGCGGCGGCTCCTGCCCGGGCTGGTCCCCGAGGAGCCGGTCCACGAGGGCATGGCCGCGCGCATCGCCGCGCTGGTCGCGCGCGCCGATCGGATCGCCGGGCTCGCGCCGCTCGATCTGCGCGATCTGCGCGGCTGGCACTACGTCATCACCGGCGGTCTGCTCACCCACCTGTCGCCCCACGGCTTCGACGAGCCGATGCACGGTCGCTACGCCTGGCTGCAGGACTCGCTGCCGCGGATCCGCGCCGGCCTCGAGCACCTGCGCGCCGTGCTCGCCGCGTGGGGCGAGCAGCCGACCTGCGTCTACGCGCCGCCCGGTCGCGATCACGAGGCGGTCGCGGGCGCCGCCGCCGCGCTGCTCGGCGTGCCGCAGATGCCGTGGCCGATGGTCGGCACGCCCGCGCCCGGCCTGGTCGTCGTCTACGATCTCGGCGGGCTCAGCGGTCCCGAGGTCGAGCGGCTGATCGAGCGCAAGGACGATCAGCTGCTCTACGCCCACGCCGGCTGCTGGACCGAGGACTTTCCGGTCGCGCCCGATCTGGTGACGGTGCTCTACCAGAGCCTGGTGCCGCCGTGGGAGCCGCAGCTCGTCCTCGCGCCCGACGGCGCCCAGACCCGCACCGCGCCGCCCGACGAGCGCGACGCCGCGGCGCTGGCCGATGCGATCACCGCCGCGACGCTCGGCGCGGGCGACGACGACGATCGCAGCCACGACGATCCGGCGCAGCTGATCGCGATCGCGCGCGCGATCGGTCGACCCGCGCGCGGCCGCCGCGA
>JAYTAJ010000194.1:0-4697 GCA_043737575.1 Myxococcales bacterium
CGGGCTGCGCATCCTGTCGCGCTCCGACGAGGACACCATGCTGGTCTTCGACGGCAAGGGCGGTGTCCACGAGGTGCCGAACCCGCAGAAGGGTAAGCCCGTCATCACCCAGGCCCGGGCCCGCGTCCTCGGCGAGGCCGCCCGCAAGATCACCACGATCTTCCCGACCGATCGTCCCCTCGACATCGAGTGGCTGTTCGTCGGCGACGAGCTCGCGATCGTGCAGGCCCGGCCCTACGTCGTGCGGTAGCTGCCGCGGAGTTGCCGCGACGACGCGCGGCATGCGATGGTGTCCTTCGTGGAGGGGCTGATGAAGGCAGTGAGCGCGTTGGCGATCGCGGCGATCGGGGCTTGCAGCGGCGCGGCGCGGCCGCCGCCGATCGTCGAAGCAGCCGCACCCGAACACGCAGCCGCGCCCGCAGCCGCACCCGCGCCGATCGTGGCGCCACCCACGTCGGGGCCGCGGGAGATCCGGCCCGGCATCCTGCACGCCAACCTGATCGCGGGCGAGCTGGTCGTCGACGTGGGGGCTGCGGCGACCGCGCCGAGCGCGGCGTCGATCCGGGTCTGCGTCGACGAAGCCGCGGTGGTGGCGGCGACGCTGACGCGATCGAGCGCGGTGCCGGGCTACGACGAGGCGGTGCTGGCCGCGGTCGCGGCCTGGCGGTTCACGCCGTTCCTGCGCGACGGCCTCCCCGAGGCGGTCTGCACCGACGTGCAGTTCTTCACCGCAGGCTGGGGACCACGCGGGCCCCGCGACAAGCGCCCGGCGCTGCCGCCCGCCGAGCGGGCGCTGCCGCCGTCGCGGATCGTCGAGGGTGGCCTACCCGCCGAGGCGCTCGGCCAGCCGGCCACGCCCGCCGTCGCCGCGGGGCTGCGATGTCGGCGCCGCGGGACCGACGACGCGATGGCGGTGACGCTGCTGCAGTCGAGCGGCGACCTCGCCGCCGACGACGCGCTCCTGACCGCGCCGCTGTTCCGACTGGTCGAGGAGGCTCCCGACACCACGCCGCGGTGCACCGTCGCGGCGACCATCGTCCGGCCGAGCGCGCCGCGGCCGCCGCCACAACCGGTGCCGGCCCGCGATCCCGCGAAGCCGCCGATCGCGGTCGAGCAGCGCCGCATCGTCGGCGACCCGCGGATCGTGCCGTCGGCGCGGGTGAAGCTCGCGATCGATCGCCTCGGGCTGACCCGCGTGATGGTGCCCGTGAAGGTGTGCCTCGACGTCGACGGCGCGGTCGCCGCGGTGACGATCGTGACGACCAGCGGCTTCCCGGCCTACGATCTCGATCTGATCAACGCGGTCGCGACCTGGCGCTACGAGCCGATGACCGTCGACGGCCAGGCGGTCAAGGTCTGCAGCATCGTGCAGTTCGCCTACAACCAGGTGCCGGCACCGCCGTGACGCGCGCGCGACGGTAGGGAGAGGAACGATGATGCAGCCACGCGTGCTCGCGGTCGTGGCCCGGCGGCGCCGCCGGGAATCTCCCCAGCGCGAGCGCGGTTGCGGGTCTCGATGACGCCTCGATCGACCGCAGCCGCGATGCTGCTTCTCTTCGCTTGCGGCACGGCGCCGCGGTCCGCGCCGCCACCCTACGCGATCAGCGCGCGGATGGACGAGCCGCGTCTGTTCGCCGCGGCCAGCTCGCCGGATCCCGAGTTCGCGTTCACCTTCGACGCCGCGACCGGCACCGCGTACTTCGATCGCATGACCGCGGATCGATCGGCGCTGGCGATCCAGCAGCTCCGCTGGGACGGCGCGGCGTGGTCCCCGGCCGAGATCGCGCCGTGGTCGGGTACCTACCGCGACATCGATCCGTTCGTCACGCCCGACGGTCGCCGCCTGTATTTCAGCTCGAATCGTCCGCTCGAGGGCACCGAGCCGCGCGGGGACTTCGACCTCTGGTACCTCGAGCGCACCGCGACCGGCTGGGCCGCGCCGCGCCACGTCGACGCGCCGCTCAACGACGAGCGCAGCATCGGCTTCGTCTCGGCCGCCCGGGACGGCACGATCTACTTCGACGCGCACCGCGACGGGGTCCGCGAGCTCTACCAGGCCCGCGCGGTCGGCGACGGGTTCGCGGCACCGACGGTGCTGGTGCTGCCGCCGGCGCCTGGCCTCGAGCGATCGAACCCGCTCATCGCCCCCGATGCGAGCTTCCTGATCTTCGTGGAGGACACGCTCGATCACCGCGGCGGTGCCGATCTGCGGGTGACGAGGCGGCAGGCCGACGGGAGCTGGGGCCCGTCCGCGCCGCTGGTCGGCGGCGTGAACAGCCCGCAGAGCGAGTTCGCGCCCGGGCTGTCGCCCGACGGGCGCTACCTGTTCTTCACGTCGGAGCGGCCGGGCGTGGTCGCGGCGCCGGCGAGCGGGCGGCCGCCCAGCGACCTCTACCAGATCGATCTGCGCGCCGCGCTGCCGTGATCGATCGAGGCGCGACGGTCAGGTCCCGAGGCGGTCGACCTCGTCGAGCAGCATGACCTTGCGGGTGACCGGCAACCAGCTCGCCTCGATCGCGTTGGCGGCGAGCTGGCGCAGCGCCGCGGCGTCGAGGTCGAGCGCGATCGCGATCGCGCGGTAGTTGTCGCTGATGTAGCCGCCGAAGTAGGCGGGGTCGTCGGAGTTGATCGTCACGCACACGCCGGCGTCGAGCAGCCGGCCGAGGTTGTGGGCCGACAGCTCCTTCACGACGCACAGCTTCAGGTTCGACAGCGGGCACACGGTGAGCGGGATGCGGCGCGCCGCGAGCTCGGTGACCAGCGCGGCATCCTCGTCGCAGCGCACGCCGTGATCGATGCGCACCGCCTCGAGCAGCTCGAGGGCCTCGCGGATGTACGAGGCCGGGCCCTCTTCGCCGGCGTGGGCGACCGCGATGAGGCCCAGCGCCCGCGCGGCCCCGAACACGCGGGTGAACTTCGACGGCGGGTTGCCGCGCTCGCCGGAGTCGAGGCCGACGCCGGCGAGGTGGCGGCGGTACGGCCGCGCCGCCTCGAGGGTCGCGAAGGCGTCCTGCTCGGACAGGTGGCGCAGGAAGCACAGGATGAGCTTCGAGGTCAGGCCCCAGCGCTTTTCGGCCTCGGCCTGGGCCCGGACCAGCCCGTCGATGACGGTGCCCATCGCGACGCCGCGCGCGGTGTGGGTCTGGGGATCGAAGAAGATCTCGGCGTGGACGACGCGGTCGGCGTGGGCGCGCTCGAAGTAGGCGAGGGCGAGATCGTAGAAGTCGTCCTCGTCGCGCAGGACGTCGCAGCCGGCGTAGTAGAGATCGAGAAACGACTGCAGATCGCCGAACTGATAGGCGGCGCGCAGGGCCTCGACCGACGGGTACGGCAGGTCGATCCCGTGCCGCGCGGCCTTGGCGATCACCATGGTCGGCTCGAGGGTGCCTTCGATGTGCAGGTGCAGCTCGACCTTGGGCAGGGCGGCGATCAGTCGATCCAGGGCAGGGGAGAGGGCAGCCATGAGTTCGACGTACCACGACGCCGTTGCCGGTTGCGCGCCGACGAGCCGAGGGCTAGCTTCGCCGCCCTCTCGCCATGACCGTCGCTGCCACCTATGATCCCGTCCCCGACCTGGCTCTCGAGCTCGGCCTGCCTGCTACCGGCGTGGCCGCCGCGGTCGCGCTGTTCGCCGACGGCGCCACCGTGCCGTTCATCGCGCGCTACCGCAAGGAGAAGACCGGCGGCCTCGACGAGGTCCAGCTCCGCGCCATCGAGGAGCGCTTCGCGTACCGCACCGAGCTCGAGGCCCGGCGCGCCGCGATCGGCGCCGAGCTGATCGCATCGGGGGTCCTCACCGACGAGCTGGCCGCGCGGCTGGCGGCGGCCGACACCAAGGCTGCCCTCGAGGATCTGTACGCGCCGTACAAGCCGAAGCGCACCACCCGCGCCAGCAAGGCCCGCGATCGCGGCCTGCAGCCCCTGGCCGATCGCATCCTGGCCCAGGCCGTCGACGGCGATCCGGCGGTCGAGGCCGCGGCGTTCGTCACCGCCGAGGTCGTCGCGGTCGACGATGCGCTCGCGGGGGCCCGCGACATCGTCGCCGAGGTCGTGGCCGATCGCGCCGACGTGCGCGCGCTGGTCCGCGGCGGGTTCGGCGCGGGCGCGGTGGTGGCCGACGCGGTCGCCGCGGCGACCCAGGAGCCGACCAAGTACGAGAGCTACTACGCGTTCCGCGAGGCGGTGACGACGATCCCGTCGCACCGCTTCCTCGCGATCCGCCGCGGCGAGGCCGAGGGCGTCTTGCGCGCGACCCTCGAGCCCGAGGGTGGCGCCGACGCGCTGATCGCCGGGGTGCTGCGGATCGCCGGGCACGATCCGGCGTCGCCGTGGGGCTCGCTGCTCGCCGACGCGGTGGCCGAAGGCTACCGCCGCCTGCTCGCGCCAGCGATCGAGAACGACGTCCGAGCCGAGCTGAAGCAGCGCAGCGACGTCGAGGCCGCCGCGGTGTTCGCCGGCAACCTGCGCGGGCTCCTGCTCGGCGCGCCGCTCGGCGGCCGCACCGTGGTCGGCATCGATCCCGGCCTGCGGACCGGCTGCAAGTGCGCCGCGGTCGACGCGACCGGTCGCTACCTCGGCAGCGTGACGATCTTCCTGACTCAAGGCGAGGCCGCCCTCGAGCGCGCCCGCACCGAGCTGGTCGAGTTCATCAAGAAGCACGACCCCGCGGCGATCGCGGTCGGCAACGGCACCGGCGG
>JAYTAJ010000195.1:0-2006 GCA_043737575.1 Myxococcales bacterium
CCCGCCGGATCCGCCGTCGCAGCGCGGTCGCCCATGCGCGCGCCGCAGGCCCCGCAGAACTTGGCACCCTCGGTGTTGGTGGCGCCGCAGACCGGGCAGTACATGTGCGAAGCAAGCGTAGCCGGAAACCGTGAGCAGGTGACGCGCGGGCGCACCAGATCGAGCGCGTCGACGGTGCAGGCCCCGTGTTACGCTCGCGCCACGCGATGAGCCAGATCCTGGACCGGGTCCTCAGCGCGGCGCGTCAGCTCGGCGCGTCGGATGTCCACCTCAAGGCCGGGCTGCCGCCGATCTTCCGCATCAAGGGCGAGCTGCGCACCGTCCGCGACGTGCCGCCGCTCACCCGCGAGGCCATCGCCGGCTTCGCCAACCACATGATGAGCGACAAGCAGCGGGCGCAGTTCGAGGAGGCGCTCGATCTCGACCTCGCCTACGGCACCCCCGACGGGGTCCGCTACCGCGCCAACGTGTTCCAGCAGCGCGGCTCGGTCGGCATGGTGCTGCGCCTCATCCCGCCCGAGGTGCCGCCGTTCGATCGCCTCAACCTGTCGGCCACCGTCCTCGAGCTGACCAGCCACGAGCGCGGCGTCATCCTGGTCACCGGGGTCACCGGCTCGGGCAAGTCGACCACGCTCGCCGCGATGGTCGACTACATCAACACCCAGCACGCCTATCACATCGTCACGATCGAGGACCCGATCGAGTACACGTTCCGCGACAAGCGCTCGGTGGTGAACCAGCGCGAGATCGGGTTCGACACCATGTCGTTCTCGCGGGCGCTGCGCGCGGCGTTGCGTCAGGATCCCGACGTCGTCCTGGTCGGCGAGATGCGCGATCACGAGACCGCGTCGATCGCGATGACCGCCGCCGAGACCGGCCACCTGGTGCTGTCGACGCTCCACACCTCCGACGCGACCGAGACCGTCAACCGCATCATCTCGATGTACCCCGCGCACCAGCAGACCCAGGCCCGGCTCACGCTGGCGAGCGTCCTGCGCGGCGTGATCTCGCAGCGCCTGCTGCCGCGCGCCGACGGCAAGGGCATGGTCCCGGCCCTCGAGATCCTGGTCAACACCGAGCGGGTCCGCGAGATGATCGAGGATCCGATGCGGACCCGCGAGATCCGCGACGCGATCGCCCAGGGCCTCCACCCGTACGGCATGATGACCTTCGATCAGAGCCTCGCGGAGCTGGTGAAGCAGCGGCTCGTCACCTACGAGGAGGCGGTGAAGACCTCCTCCAGCCCATCGGACTTCGCGCTGCTGTTTCGCGGGGTGTCCGGCGGGACCACGGGCGGGAACATTGCCGACACGTCGGGAGGAGCCGCTCATGAAGAATTCGCGATCGATCGGTTTGGAAAGTAACGCCTGGCGCTGGGCCGCGGCGTGCGTCGTCGCGCTCGCGATGGTCGTCGCGTGGCCGGGCGCCGCCGCCGCCGCCGGCCGCAAGCGCATCGTCATCCTCGAGCTCAGCGGCCCGAAGGCCGAGCAGTTCCAGAAGGACCTCGAGAAGCTCCTGAAGAAGAAGCACTCGGTCGTCACCCAGGCGAAGTGGGACGCCGCCGCCGACGATCTCGGGGCCGGCAAGCTCACCGACAAGAACGTCCAGCGCATCGCCGCCAAGATCAACGTCGACGGCGTGGTCATCGGCAAGGTCGAGAAGCGCGGCTCGCGGTTCTACCTGCACCTGCAGCTGCGCGCGGGCGCGTCGGGCAAGGTCATCGCCAAGCCCGAGATCGTCGAGCGCCAGGGCGGCCTCGGCGCCGACGGCCGCGCCGACATCGACGAGCAGCTGATGCCGATCATCGGCGATCTGCCGGCCCTCGGCTCCGAGGACGACGAGGACGATGAGGCCGACGAGGCCGACGAGGCCGACGATCCGCCGCCGTCGAAGGGCAAAGGCAAGGGCAAGGCCGCGCCGAAGGGGAAGGGCCGCGACGACGACGACGACGATGACGATGAGGCCGACGACGACGACGATGACCGTCCCGGCTGGGGCCGCGGCAA
>JAYTAJ010000196.1:0-2006 GCA_043737575.1 Myxococcales bacterium
GGTGCCGTTCTTCTGCCAGACCGTCCAGGTGTTGAACGGGTCGTCGGCGACAGGCACGCTCTGCTGGATCTTCAGGTAGCTCTCGGACAGGGTCGAGTAGCCCGCGGTGCCGGCGGTGACCGCGCCTGGCTCGCAGCTCGGGCTGTTGAAGGTCGGCGTGGCGCCGACGGTGCGGTCGGTCTGGCGATCGCACGGGATCAGCGGCTCGCCGTCGAGGGTGAACCGCAGCTGGGCGCTGGTCGTGCTGGCGTCGCCGTGCATCTCGATGACGCTGGGGCCACGCAGGCTCCAACCGACGCCGACGATGCCGTTGCCGTTGCTCGAGTGGTACGCGAGGGTGAGCCGGGGCTCGATGCCGTGGAACGCGGGCACGGTGATCGGGACGTGCTCGGTGTAGGCGCC
Source organism: Myxococcales bacterium (assembly GCA_043737575.1). GTDB lineage: Bacteria > Myxococcota_A > Polyangia > Haliangiales > Haliangiaceae > UBA2376. Next base: position 403 of record JAYTAJ010000196.1, read on the forward strand.
GAAGTGATCGTGGACCTTGCCGCCGCTCTCGTACGGTGTGGCGGCGGCCGGGCGCGCCCCGATCGCGAGGCAGGAGGCGACCGCGAGGCCGACCAGCGGGTGCTTGAGCATGACCACCAGAGGGCCCCCGCCCGCGATGTCGCACGCGATCAGCCGATCAGCCGATTAGCCAAGCAGGCGCGCCAGCGACACGTCGATGCGGCTCTGGACCAGCCGGACGATCGACGCGACCTCGTCGAGCGAGATGTCGAGGCGGCGAGCGACCTCGACGCGGATCGCCTCGCCGAGCGCCTCGCGCGCGGCGGTCACCCAGCGCGCCGCGGTGGCGCGGTGGACGCCGTAGAGCGCGCCGATCCGATCGATGCTCCAGCCGTCGAGCAGGTGGTAGCGCAAGAGCGCGCGCGGTTGTTCGGCGAGGCCGACCAGCGCGGCGCGCATCGCGGCGTCGACGTCGGCGCGGTAGTGATCGCGCAGGTAGACCAGCTCGGGGTCCGACGGCGGCGACAACCGATCGAGCACCTCGTCCTCGACGCCGACCTCGCGGCGGCCCTTGTTGATCGTGCGGATCAGCTCGCGGGTCGCGATCACCCGGACGTAGGCGCGCAGGTCGCCCTTGCCCGAGAAGCTCGAGGTCGCGGCCGGGCGGCCGGGCTCGCTGACGAACAGGATGCGCCGCAGGTGGCTGCGCACCTCGGTCGCCTGATCGGGGGTCGCGCGCAGGCGCAGCGCGCAGTGGTCGACCTCGTCGAGGAACTCGGCGTCGAGGCGGCGGATCGCGACGTCGTCGCCGTCGGCGCACGCGATCGCGAGGTAGACGTGATCGGCGCGCAGCCGCGCCAGCTGCTCGAGGTTGGCGGCGGCGCCGAGGCGGCGCGCCAGCTCGGCGGCGAACCGATCGGCCGCGACCTCGACGTCGGGATACGCGGCGCGGGCGGCGCGGTGGTGCCGCGCCACGATCTCGGCGCACCCGGCGTCGTCGAAACCCGACATCGCGCGCAGCATCCCACGATGGCGGCGGGATTCGCTGCGACATCGACCACGAAGGCCCTCGTTCAGACCATGGACATCGTCGGTCGATGCGCGTACCCCAGAGCGACTGCCGTGGACTGCCCCGACGCCGATACGCTTGCGTCCTTGGTCGGCGACGGGTTGTCCGCCGACGACCGTGCCGCCGTCGCCAACCACGCCGCGGCCTGCCCGAGCTGTCACGAGGTGGTCGCGGCGTTGATGGGGTGGCAGGCCGCGCAGGGCACGGCGCCGACCGCGGCCGGCGGCCGCCGCGGCGACGCGATGCGACTCGAGGCCGGCGCCAAGGTCGATCGCTACGTGATCGAGGCGCGGCTCGGCGCCGGCGGCATGGGCGTGGTGTACGCGGCGCGCGATCCCGATCTCGGCCGCCGGGTCGCGGTGAAGCTGCTACGGGCGCGGTCCGACGACGAGCGGCTGCGCCGCGAGGCCCAGGCGCTGGCGCGGCTGTCGCATCCGAACGTCGTCGCGATCCATGACGTCGGCACCTACCAGGATCGGACCTTCGTCGCGATGGCGCTGGTCGACGGCGCCAACCTGCGGCAGTGGGTGCGGACGCCGCGATCGGTCGACGCCAT
>JAYTAJ010000197.1:0-2005 GCA_043737575.1 Myxococcales bacterium
GCGGCGCGCGGCGCGCGCAGCTTGATGCCGAGCAGGTTGAGGAACGCGACGTAGTTCTTCTCGGGGACCTGGTTCAGGCGGTAGATGAGCAGATCGGTCATCCACGCCGCCAGCTCGATGAGCGTGATGCCCGGGTCGGCTGGGTTGTGATTGGTCCACTCGGGCGCGTAGCGCGGGATGAGGCTCACCGCCTCATCGACGATGTCCTTGAAGTTGCGGTCGTCGAGCTTGGGGGATGGAATCATGGGGCGCGCTCGCTGGAAAGAAAGATGGCGGTCACGAGGTCTTCGTCTCGTCGGGCTTCCGCAGGTAGAACGGGTAGACCAGGTTCTTCAGGTGGGTCTGGCCGATGATCTGGTAGGTGATCTTGATGTCGAGCCGGTTGGGCTCGTCGGCGTTCGGCGACGCCTTGCACGTCGCCTCGGAGATGCGGGGCTCGTACTTGTAGATTGCCTCTTCGCAGAAGTACTCGGCGCGCGATGCGGTCACGATGTTGTTCGGCTCGAACATCAGATCGTGGATGCGGCAACCGAAGTCCTTGCGCTGCACCCGCTCACCCGGCGCGGTGCCGAGGATGATGAAGATCGACTCGCGGACGTTCTCCTCGAGAGACGACGACGAGATGCCGCCGGTCAGGTTGATGGCGACTGGAAAGCGCCACCCCTTGCCGAGAAACGAACGGTCGTCGGACATCAGGCTCCCTCGCCGAACTCAGGTCCGGCCCGTTGTGATGCGCGTGAAAAAACTTCGTGAACCGCGTGGGCGAATCAGCGGGCCGAGCTCCCCTCGCTCGGTCTGCTGTCAGTGTCGCTCGATCGTGGGTCCTACTCGAAGCGACCTTGCAGAAACTTGCGGCACTTGTTGCACGAGATCTTCGTCGTGAACTCGACCTGCTCGACGAGCAACGGTCGGTTGCCGCAGTACGGACACGTGAGATCGCCTGACCGGCCGGCCATGATGCTGTCGAGCACGTCCTGCCAAACGATCAGCGCTTCCTCGTCCACCGCGGGTCCTTTCGCGATCGGGGATCCCAGATCCGATCGCGCACACATCCTATGGAAGCGGACCGAGGCCGGTCAACGCGTGCGCGGGTCTTTCGCGGACGGAACCAAGCGGAAGAACATGGCAGGATGCCCAGCGGTTGCGACGCGCGCGACACGGTCGCGCGGGAGGCGCGCACCAGGAGCTGACGCGGCGCGTCGGGATCGCGACGCGATCGGCGAGCGCGATGCGACCGGGAGCGCTCCTCGCGGCGAGCGCTACTTGATCTTCGTCGGGTCGACGACGTCGACGTGGGCGTCGACCGTGGCGCGGCCCTCGAGGTAGTCGTCGTCGGTCACCCGATCGACGCCGGCCTCGGTGGCGCGCTTGCCCGCGTCCTGGCCGCTGCGCACGCCCCGCGTCGACTCGAAGGAGTCAGCGACGACGGCGGTGCCTGCGTCGGCGGGGCGGGCCTCGGCGGCCTCGGCGGTGGCGACGCCGTCGTCGACGCGGCCGCGGTGACCCTCGACGGTCGCGCGCGACTCGGAGTACTCGCCGCGCTGATCGAAGTCGGCGACGGCGCGCTGCTGGTTGCCGAGCCCACCCTCGACCTCGGCCTGCGCCGACGTCACGGGTGCGGCCTGACGATCGGCGGCGCCACGCGCGTCGGTCGCGGAAGCGACGCTCGACTCGGTCGCGCGCGATTGCGCCTGCACCGATCCGGTCGCGCTGGCCTGCGCCCCGGTGACGTTGTCGACGCCCGACGCGCTCTGGCCCGCGGCCGACGCGCTGCCGACCGCACGATCGGCGGAGCCCGCGTCGGGCACGTTGCCGGCGCGCGACGTCGCCGCGCTGGTGTCGCCGGTCGCAGCCGCGCTGGCCGCGCCGCCGCCCGCCGCGCCGCTGACGTTGCCGCTCGCCGCGGCCTGGGCGCGTGCGCCACCGACGCCACCGATGCTCGGTGCCGCGCCGCTGACGTTACCGGTACCGACGACGGTCGAGGCGGGGTCGGCGGTGACCGCGA
>JAYTAJ010000198.1:0-2004 GCA_043737575.1 Myxococcales bacterium
AGCGTGTTGACCCGCGCCAGCGTGCGCAGCAGCTCGGCGCGCTTGCCGCCGATCCAGAAGTTCATGGTGTCGAGGGCGACCAGGAGCGGCGCGGTGGTCTGCTCGACGACGTCGCGCTGCAGGATCGGATCGATGTTGCCGAGGAACACCAGCTCGGCGCGGCGCTGGGCCGGCGTCAGCTTGGGCTGGAACGTCGCGAACACGCCGAGCCGGGTGTCGAGGGTCTCGCGGGTCGACAGATCGGCCGAGTACTTGCCGGCCCAGTGGAAGGTCTCGCCGCTCTGGCGCTCGATGCCGCTGATGTCGACGCCGAGCTCGGCGAGGTCGGTAAGGTGCCGCTGCGGGAAGTCGTCGCCGACCACCGCGACCACCGCGACGTCGCGCGTGAAGTACGACGCGGCGCGGGCGATGAACGACGCCGAGCCGCCGAGCAGATCCTGGCGGAGGCCGAAGGGGCCGTCGATGTCGTCGAGCGCGACCGAGCCGACGATCAGGAGCGAACGGTGAGCACTGCGGTTCTTCATCGCGCCGGCCGTGTACCATCACGCGCGGTGGCGATCAACGATGACCGCGACGCGTTGACCCAGGCCGGGCGCCACAGCGAGGCGGCGACCGCGGCCGAGGCGGCCGGCGATCACGTCGAGGCGGCGCGGCTGTGGGAGCGGATCTGGCGGTTCGAGCGCGCCGCGATCGCGTGGCGCGCCGCGGGCGATCCCGGCCGGGCCCTGGCCGCGGCCCTCGACGCCAAGCACGACGCGCTGGTCGCGGAGCTGCACGCGGTGCTGGTCGCGACCGACGCCGGCGCCGGCATCGCCCTCGAGATCTACGCGCGCCGCCACCGCCCATCCGAGGCCGCCGAGCTGGCCGAGCGGACCGGCGATCGCGAGCGCGCGATCGCGTTCTACCAGCGCGCCCACCGCGATCTCGACGCCGCGCGGCTGCTCGAGGACGCCGGGCGCGATCGCGAGGCCAGCCGCGTGCTCGAGCGCGCCCTCGAGCTGGCGATCGACGACGAGCGCCCCGAGCTGCACCTGCGGCTCGGCCGCATCCTCGCCGCGCGCTCGAGCTACGACCTCGCGGCGCGCCACCTGCAAGAGGCGGTGAAGAACCCGCTGCTCGCGACCGAAGCGCGGCGCCACCTGGTCGTCGCGCTCGCCGGTCTCGGCCTCGCCGACGGCGCCCGCGAGGCGTTGCGGGCGCTGCGCCAGGTCGCGCCCGAGGTGCCGGCCGAGCTGTCCGAGTTCTTGCGTCAGGCCCAGGCGGCGCGGCCCGCGCCCGCCGATCGCCAGCGCGAGGTCGTCGCCGGTCGCTACCGTCTCGACGGGCTGCTCGGCGCGGGCGCGGCCGGTCGGGTGTTCCGCGCGTTCGACGAGACCACCGGCCGCACCGTCGCGGTGAAGATGTACTTCGCGGCCGGCGCGCGTGGCAGCGCCGCGTACGAGCGGTTCGTGCGCGAGACCCGCATCGCCGCCGGGCTGCGCCACCCCGCGCTGGTCGAGGTGTTCGAGACGTCGCTCGATCACGGCTTCCTGGTGATGGAGTACCTGCCCGGCGGATCGCTGGCGCAGCGGCTCGCGACCGGCGAGGTGCTCAACGGCGCGCAGGCGCGGCGGCTCGGGCTCGAGCTGCTCGGCGGCCTCGAGCTGGCGCATCACCGCGGCGTCGTCCATCGCGATCTCAAGCCCGCCAACGTGTTCTTCGACGGCCGCGGCGCCGCCAAGCTCGGCGACTTCGGCGTCGCCCACCTGATCGATCTCGGGCAGACCCAGACCGGCGGGCTGATCGGCTCGCTCGCGTACATGTCGCCCGAGCAGATCACCGGCGCGCCGATCACGATCGCCGCCGATCTGTACGGCCTCGGGGTCACGCTGTTCGAGGCGCTGTGTGGCCGGCTGCCGTTCCTCGGCCCCGACTTCGTCGCCCAGCACCTCGGCGAGGACGCGCCGCGCCCGAGCGAGGTCGGCGCCAGCGTCGCGCCCGGCTGGGATCCGATCCTCGCGCGGC
>JAYTAJ010000199.1:0-4688 GCA_043737575.1 Myxococcales bacterium
CCCGCCGGCGATGGAGCTCCTGCGCGAGCTCGACTTCGACACCGTCGACTTCCGGCCCAACTACGACGGCACCGACAAGGAGCCGACGGTGCTGCCGGCGCGGTTCTGCAACCTGCTGGTCAACGGCAGCTCGGGCATCGCGGTCGGCATGGCGACCAACATCCCGCCCCACAACCTGCGCGAGATCACGACCGCCGCGATCGCGCTGGCCGAGGACCGCAACCTGTCGACCGTGCAGTTGATGAAGCACATCAACGGCCCCGACTTCCCGACCGGCGGCCAGCTCCTCAACAGCAAGGTCGAGCTGCGGGCGATCTACGAGACCGGCCAGGGCGCCCTGCGCGTCCGCGGCGAGTACAAGCTCGAGGAGAAGAAGCGCGGCGGCCACGATCTGATCGTCACGTCGATCCCGTGGGGCCTGACCAAGGCGACGATCGTCGAGAAGATCGCCGAGGTCGTGCTGTCGCGAAAGCTGCCGTTCCTCCTCGACGTCCGCGACGAGTCGACCACCGACGTCCGCATCGTCCTCGAGATCAAGCGCGACGCCGATCCGGCGATCGTGATGGCGTATCTCTACAAGCACACGCCGCTGCAGCAGAACTTCAACATGAACATCACGGCGCTCGTGCCGGTGCCGGGACGTGCCGGCGGCCGAGACGACGAGCGCTACGAGCCCGGCGACGACGTCGCGCTGGACCTCGACGACGCCGCCGCCGCCGCGGCCGCGACCCCCGAGCCGCCGCCGCAGCCGCAGCGCCTCGGCATCAAGGAGGTGCTGACCCACTTCCTCGACTTCCGCCTGGTGATGGTGCGGCGCCGCTTCCAGCACGAGCTGCGCCAGCTGCGCCGCCGCATCCACATCCTCGCCGGCTTCGCGAAGGTGTTCGACGCGCTCGACGAGACCATCAAGATCATCCGCGCCTCCGAGGGCAAGGCCGACGCCGCCGCCAAGATCATGAAGCGGTTCGGCCTCGACGAGATCCAGGTCGACGCCATCCTCGAGCTCAAGCTCTACAAGCTCGCCAAGCTCGAGATCAACGTCATCCGCGAGGAGCTGGCGCAGAAGAACGCCGAGGCCAAGCGCCTCGAGACCATCCTGAAGAGCACGGCCAAGCTGTGGAGCGTCGTGAAGACCGAGCTCGAGCAGGTCGCCGAGGAGCTCGGCACCAAGCGCCGCACCAAGACCGGGTCCGACGCCGAGGAGATCGAGGTGTCGGCCGACGCCTTCATCGTCGACGAGGACGCCAACGTCGTCGTCACCCAGGACGGCTGGATCAAGCGGGTCCGCGAGCTGAAGGATCCGACCTCGACCCGCACCCGCGAGGGCGATCGCGTGATCGCGGTGCTGCCGGGCTCGACCAAGGAGAAGGTCATCTTCCTGTCGAACCGCGGCTCGGCCTACGTCGTGAAGATCAACGACATCGCCGCGACCGCCGGCTACGGCGACCCGGCGCAGAAGTACTTCAAGTTCGACGACGGCGAGCGCATCGTCGCCGCGATGTCGCTCGATCCGCGGCTCGCGGTGCCCGAGACCCTGCTCGCGATCACGCGCCAGGGCTTCGGCCTGCGGTTCGCGACCGCGGCCCACGACGAGGTCACGACCAAGGTCGGGCGGCGCTTCGCCAAGCCCCAGGACGGCGACCAGGTGATCGGCGTCGTCGGCGTGCGCGACACCGACATCGTGGCGGTCGTGACCCAGGGCGGCTACGTGCTGCACGTCGCGGTCGAGGAGATCAACCAGCTCGAGGGCCCGGGTCGCGGCATCACCGTGATCAAGACCAACGACGACGATCACGTCATCGGCTTCGTCGCGGGCGAGAAGGGCGCGGCGATGACCGTCGAGAACGCCGCGGGCAAGACCTTCGCGCTCACCATCACCCGGGGCGCCGACGGCCGCGGCAACAAGGGCAACCGCCCGTTCGGCACCCGCACCACGTTCCGCGTCGTGCCCGCGCCGGTCACGATCCCGAGCCTCGGCGGCGGGGCGGAGAGCACCTGATGACCCCCGGCTCCAAGTACGGCGGCGACGAGATCCAGGTCCTCGAGGGCCTCGAGCCGGTGCGGCTGCGGCCCGGCATGTACATCGGCGGGACCGGCAAGGACGGCTATCACCACCTCCTGTGGGAGATCGTCGACAACTCGATCGACGAGGTCATCAACCAGCACGCGACCAAGGTCGAGGTGACGCTGCACGCCGACGGTAAGTCGTGCACGGTCGAGGACAACGGCCGCGGCATCCCGGTCGACCTGATGACGAAGTTCAAGAAGTCGTCGCTCGAGGTGGTGTTCACGACGCTGCACTCGGGCGCGAAGTTCGATCGCGGCAAGAGCTACGCGGTGTCGGGCGGCTTGCACGGCGTCGGCTCGGCGGTGGTGAACGCGCTGTCGAGCGAGCTCTTGGTGCAGGTGAAGCGCGAGGGCCAGCGCCACGAGATGCGGTTCGCGCGCGGCGAGGTGACGGCGAAGTTCAAGACCCTCGGGCCGGCCCGCGGCACCGGCACGCTGGTGAAGTTCCATCCCGACGACGAGGTGTTCGGCGGCAAGCTGCGCTTCGATCCCGGGCTCATCGCCGAGCGGCTCGAGACCAAGAGCTACCTGCACCACGGCCTCGAGATCATCTTCATCGACGAGACCGCGCGCTCGGCCGACGACGCGCACCGCGAGCCGATCACCCACCGCTTCGTCCACGAGGCCGGCATCGCCGAGTGGCTGCCCGCGCTGGTGGCGTCGCGCGGCAAGCCGCCGATCCCGCCGTCGGGCGCGGTGTTCTACCTCGAGAAGCGCGACGACGACGCCAAGCTCGGCCTCGAGCTGGCGATGCAGTGGACCGAGGCGTCCGACGATCTGATCAAGAGCCACGTCAACAGCGTGCCGACCCCCGACGGCGGCACCCACGACGCCGGGCTGCGCTCGGCGATCGTGAAGGCGATCCGCAACTACATCTCGACCCACGGCCTCGATCCCAAGGGCGTGACGCTCACCGCCGAGGACATCCGCGAGGGCGTGGTCGCGATCCTGTCGACCTACGTCCACGATCCGCAGTTCCAGAGCCAGACCAAGAACCGCTTGAACAACCCCGAGATCGCCGGCCAGGTCGAGGCGATGGTGCGGCCGGCGCTCGAGAACTACCTGAACGGCAATCCCAACTGGGCGCAGGCGGTGGTGGCGCGGACGATCATCTCGGCGCGGGCGCGCGAGGCGTCGCGGGCGGCCAAGGAAGGCGTCACGCGCAAGACCGCGGTGTCGCATCGGCTGAACCTGCCGGGCAAGCTGGCCGACTGCGCGTCGACCGATCCCGAGGACAGCGAGCTGTTCATCGTCGAGGGCGACTCGGCCGGCGGCTCGGCGAAGCAGGGTCGCGATCGCAAGACCCAGGCGATCCTGCCGCTGCGCGGCAAGGTGCTCAACACCTTCCAGGCCAACGACGCGAAGATGTCCGGCAACAAGGAGCTGGGCGACATCGTGAGCGCGCTCGGCTGCGGGATGGGCGACACGCTCGATCTCGGCAAGCTGCGCTACGGCAAGATCTTCCTCTTGATGGACGCCGACGCCGACGGCCATCACATCGCGACGCTGCTGCTCACCTTCTTCTTCCGGCACATGCGGAAGCTGATCGACGCCGGGCACATCTACCTGGCGCAGCCGCCGCTGTACCGCATCGATCTCGGCAAGCAGACGCTGTGGGCGCTCGACGATCTGCACAAGGAGCGGCTGCTGAAGCAGCACGCCAAGGGCAACGCCAAGCCGAGCATCACGCGGTTCAAGGGCCTCGGCGAGATGAACCCCGAGACGCTGAAGATGACGACGCTCGATCCGAGGTCGCGGTCGACCTTGCGGGTGCGGGTCCCCGAGGGGCAGGAGCTGTACACCGACACCGTGATCGCGGAGCTGATGGGCAAGGACGTCAGCGCGCGGTTCAACCTGATCACGAAGCACGCGCACGAGATCGACGAGCTGGACGTCTGACGCGCGCGCGTGGGTCGTGCGCGTGGGGCGGTGATGGTCACCGCGACGCGGGTCGAGCGCGTGGGGCGGTGATGGTCACCGCGACACCGTGCCGGTCGAGGACGGCGGTCGCGAGCCCGGTCTTCGGGTACCCCCGCACCCCTCGCGCCCGGTTCTCGCTTCCGGAGAGCGCGGGGCGGTCTCTTCCTTCGGTGCTCCGGGACAGATGAACCCGGTGTGCCCTCCCGGGGAGCTGCGCACGTGCGCTCGCGGTGCGCGGGCACCCTCGCCCTGATGGGCTCGAGACCGCCTCCGTGCAGATGCACCAACGCAGCATTCCGATCCGATCCGATCCGATCCGATCCGATCCGATCCGATCCGATCCGATCCGATCCGATCCGATCCGATCGTCTTGGGTGTGGGGGGTTTCGGCGGGGAGGTGAGCGCGGGCCCAACAGGCCGAGGGTGCCCTCGTACCGCGAGCGCACGTGCGCAGCTCCCCGGGAGGGCACGCAGGGTTCATCGATCCCGGAGCACCGAAGGAAGAGACGGCGTGGAGGTCTCCGGAAGCGAGAACCGGGCGCGAGGGGTGCGGGGGTACCCGAAGGACGGGCCCGCGCGCACCGGCCTCGACCGGCACGGTGTCGCAATGACCATCACCACCACCCGCGCACGCCATCGCCACGCCGCACGATCCGCGCACGCCAACGCCACGCGGCGACCATCACCATCACCACCACCCG
>JAYTAJ010000200.1:0-2000 GCA_043737575.1 Myxococcales bacterium
GGGCTGCTCGCGGTCCACGGGCCGCGCGGCTACCTGCGGCACCGCGCGCTGCGGCTCGGCGTGCCGTTCGCGATCGCGCTGGTGCCGGTGTCGATCGCGATCAACGCGCTGTGGGACCGGGGCCGCGCCCTCGACGGCCGCGCCGCGGTGGCGTCCACGGTGCCGCAGCTGCGCGGCTCCGAGCTGCCGATCACGCTGGCGCACCTGTGGTTCCTCTACTACCTCCTGTGGCTGTCGGCCTTGGCGCTGATCGTCGCGCTGGCGCTGCGCGGCCGCACGCTCGCGACCCTCGATCGCGCGATCGCCGCGATCGCGGCGCGGCCGTGGTCGCAGCTCGTCGTCCTGCCGCTCCCCGCGGCCTTGTGTCTGGCCGGCGGCGGCAAGCTCCAGCTCGACACCCCGCTCGGCTTCGCGATCGATCCGATCAACCTGGTCTACTTCGGCAGCTTCTTCGCGTGGGGGTGGCTGGTCGCGGCGCGGCCGAGCGCGCTACCGGCGATGGCGCGCGGCGCGCCGCTGTACCTGGTCGCCGCGGCGGCGCTGATCGCGGCGGTGGTGCCGACGCTCCTGACCCTGCGCGATCACGTCGACCTGCCGCCGCCGCTCACCGCGACCGCCGCGGCCGCGATCGGATCGTGGGCGCTGGTGCTGGCGCTGATCGGCGGCTGCCAGCGCTGGCTCGCCGCGCCGCCGCGGTTCCTGATCCGCCTCGCCGACGCCAGCCTGTGGATCTACGTCGCGCACTTTCCGATCGTGATCGCGCTGCAGCTCGTGACCTCGCAGCTGGTCGGCCCCGGGCCCGTCGAGTACGTGGCGATCGTGACGGTCGCGCTGGCGGTCTCCCTCGGAGTAGCATCGGTGTCGCGAACCTCGCGCCCCAGCCGCCATGAGTGACGAAGATTTTCGCGGGACCGAGCGATTCCAGGTCGTGGGCCGGATCGGCGCGGGCGGCATGGGCGTCGTCTACGAGGCCCGCGACGCCGAGTCGGGGCGCCGGGTCGCGCTGAAGACCCTGACCAACCTCGACGGTCAGGCGCTGTTGCGGTTCAAGAACGAGTTCCGCGCGCTCGCCGATCTGAACCACCCGAACCTGGCGTCGCTCGGCGAGCTGGTCGAGACCAGCGGCGAGTGGTTCTTCACGATGGAGTACGTGCCCGGGACCGACTTCATGCGCCACGTCCGCAACGAGGACGGCGTGGGCGGCCTGACGTTCCGCGCCGAGGTGTCGTCGTCGGAGGTGACCATGCCGGCCCGGCCCATCGCCGCCGACGATCGGCCGGTGGCGGTCGCGGCCGACGGCAGCGTGCCGCCGACCTACGACGAGCTGCGGCTGCGCGAGGCGCTGGTGCAGCTGGCGCGCGGGCTGTGCGTGCTGCACGCCGCGGGCAAGGTCCACCGCGACATCAAGCCCGCCAACATCCGGGTCACGCCCGAAGGGCAGGTCGTCATCCTCGACTTCGGCCTGGTGTCCGACGTGAAGATCGACGATCGCTCGACCGACGGCCACATCGTCGGCACCGCGTCGTACATGGCGCCCGAGCAGGCGGCGTCGGAGCGGGTCGGGCCCGAGGCCGACTGGTACGCGGTCGGCGTGCTCCTGTACGAGGCGCTGGTTGGACGGCTGCCGTACGTCGGGTCGTGGCTGCAGGTCATCATGGACAAGCAGACGTTCTCGCCGCCGCGGCCGCGCGCGATCCTCGGCTCGGTGCCGCGCGATCTCGACGCGCTGTGCCTGGCGCTGCTCGATCTCGATCCGCGCGCGCGTCCGACCGGCCGCGAGGTGCTGGCGCGGCTCGGCGCCAGCGAGTCGGGCGAGGTCGTGGCCGCCGCGATCTCGTCGGCCCAGGTGCCGCCGTTCGTCGGCCGCCGCCACGAGCTGGAGACTCTCGACGCCGCGTTCGACGAGGCGTGCGCCGGCAGCCCGGTCGCGGTGCTGATCGAGGGCGAGTCGGGGGTCGGCAAGAGCGCGGTGGTGCGCCGCTTCCTCGACGATCTGACCA
>JAYTAJ010000201.1:0-1996 GCA_043737575.1 Myxococcales bacterium
GCGCTTGGCCTCGGCGACCCGCGGCACCAGGATCAGCGAGCCGCCGCCGACGTCGGACTCGTGCTCGATCTCGTTGAGCGTGCGCAGCTTCTGCTTGGAGATCCCGAACTGCGTCGCGATGTCCTCGAACCGCTCGCCGTAGCGCACGACGTAGGTGTCGACGTCGTCCCAGTCGCCGCGCAGCTGCCCGAGCTTGGCGGCGAAGGTCGGGCCCGCGCCCGCGGGGACGCGGACGATGAACGATCGCCCGGCCGGGGTGCGGCCGCGGCGCAGGTGCGGGTTCAGGCGCTTCAGCGCGGCGACGTCGCACGCGGCGGCCTTGGCGATCGCGGGCAGCGCGATCGACGATGGCACGGTCACGTCGTCCCAGCGCTCGGGCGCGCCACCGTCGACGTCGGCGAAGCCGAACACGGTGCGGTTGTGGCCGACGATCGCGGCGGCCAGCGCCTTCGGCACGTAGATCGACGACTCCCACGGCAGCGCGTTCTCGTAGTCGAGCAGCGCCCAGAAGTCGTTGGTGTTGAAGCGGGCGATGCCCTTCAGCACCGCGCCGTAGCCGGCGTTGTACGCCGCCATCGCCAGGTTCCAGTCGCCGAAGCGCTGGTACAGATCGATCCACGTGCCGATCGCGGCCTCGGTGGCGCGGACCGGATCGTTGCGCTCGTCGACCCAGCGATCGATCGTGAGGCCGTAGATGCGGCCGCTGCCGGGCATGAACTGCCACAGCCCGCTGGCGCCGACCCGCGATCGCTCGGTCGAGTCGTAGCTCGACTCGATCATCGCGACGTACTGCAGATCCTCGGGCAGGTGAGCGGCGTGGAGCGCGCCGACGATCAGATCGCGGTAGCGGCCCTGGGCCTCGAGCCAGCCGCGCATGATGCGGCGGCCGCGCGGGTCGTCCTTGTAGAAGACCAGGTAGTCGATGACGCGGTGGTCCCAGGTCACCGGCAGATCGGGCAGCGCCAGGTCGGCGAGCCACGGCAGATCGGGCCGCAGCTCGGTCGGCCGCGCGGCGCGGGTCGACGGCCGGGTCGCGGGATCGATCCATGGCCCGGCCGCGGTCGAGAACGCCTCGAGCTCGAACTCGCGCAGCTCGTCGCGCCACGGTCGGCAGGTCGAGCCGACCGGGCAGCCGCGCACCGCGGCGCGCTGATCGAGCTGCTCGGTCATCGGCGTCCGCACCACGATCGGCGCCCGCGCGGTCTCGTCTTGCGGGCCGGGCTCGCGCGGGTCGGCGGGGCCGTCGGCGTGGGCGGTGGTCGCGAGCGCGGCGAGGGTGGTGAGCGAGAGCAGCCAGGGCCGGGCGACCATCCGCAGAATGTAGGCGGCGGGCGGGGTTCGATCCAGTTTGAGATTTCGGCTCAAGGGTTGCGGGGGCTTGGCCTGGTGCGGTCCGATACCGCAGTCGCCAGTCGCCGCGATCGCGTGCTAGGTTGCGACCAGTCGGCGCCTGCCGGCCATGGAGTCCGTATGCCCGGCATACCTGAGCTACTCATCATCCTGTTGATCGTCATGGTCGTCTTCGGCGCGAGCAAGCTCGGGGCGATCGGTCATGGCCTCGGCTCCGCGATCAAGAACTTCAAGCGCGCCGCGGCGGGCGACGACGAGATCGAGGTGTCGAAGAAGGGCCTCGACGGCAAGAGCAGCAAGGAGCTGCCCGCCGCCAACTCGGGCAGCAGCGCCGACGACGCCGAGATCGAAGAGGTCGTGGTGCGGCGTCGCGTCAAGAAAGACGCGTGATACCGATTTTCCGAGCACCCGGTGCGGCGAGCGCGGACTCGACGCCCGGTCGGACGGGTACCGAGAGCGCGAGCCCCGAAGACCTGTCTCTAACGACGGCGACGGCGGGCGGCGAGCAGCTCGCGCGCGTGATCGCGTAGCGCGGGGGCGAGATCGCCGGACGATGCGAGCTCGATCCAGTCGGTCGGGCCGAGGGTCACCGCGAGGCGCATCGCGACGTGGACCGGGGTGTGCGGGTTGAGCGCGAGGGCGCGCC
>JAYTAJ010000202.1:0-10768 GCA_043737575.1 Myxococcales bacterium
GTTGCGCTGCACGATCTTCCGGACGATCGCGAGGCCGATCCCCGTGCTCGCGCGGTCGTCGCGCGGCTGCAGCGTGTGGAACAGCTCCCAGATCCGGCCGTGGTTCGCCGCGGCGATGCCGTCGCCGTGATCGCGGACGGTGAACGCCCACACCGCGCCCTCGTCGGTCGCGGCGACCTCGATCCGCGCGTGGTCGCCACCGCCGTACTTGATCGCGTTGCCGAGCAGGTTGAGGAACACCTGCTGCACCATCACCCGCGGCGCGTTCAGCACCGGCATGGCGTCCATCACCTGCAGCGCCGCGCCCGCGGGCGGCGCCAGCAGCTCGAACACCTCGCGCACCAGCGCCCCGGTGTCGACCGGCACCGGCGCGATCTCGCCGCGGCCGGCGCGGCTGTACTGCAGCGCGCCCTCGATCAACAGCTCGAGCTGACGGACCCGGCCGCGCAGCATGCGCAGGTGCTCCGCCGTGCCCGGCGTCAGCACCGCCGCCAGATCTTCCTCGATCCACTGGCTGATGTTGGCGATGCCGCGCAGCGGCGCCTTGAGATCGTGGCCGGCGACGTAGGCGAAGCGATCGAGATCCTCGTTGCTGCGCTGCAGCGCCGCGACCACCGCGCGCAGCTCGCGCTCGCTGCGTTGGGCCGCGGCCAGGAGCTGGACCCCGTCGATGAACGTCGCGGCGCGGCGCGCGATCGCGATCATCAGCTCGCGATCGGCGTGATCGTAGAGCGCCGTGGCGGGCCCCAACACCAGGGTCAGCACGCCGAGCGTGCGGCCGCGCGCGGTCAGCGGCAGGCGCAACAGCGAGCCGACGCCGAGCGCCGACACCAGCGCGAAGTGGGCGTCGTCGAGGCAGGTCGTGCGCAGGAGCGCGGGCGTCGGATGCTCGACCCACTCGGGCTGTCCGGTGCGGACGACCTGGGCGACGCCGCTCCGCTGCACCGGATCGGGCGCGTACTTCTCGCCGAGCAGCGCCAACAGCGCCGCCTTGTCGGGATCGCGGTGGGCGCTGGCGCTGCGATCGAAGCCGCCGTCGTCGCGCAGCAGATCGAGCACCGCCCAGTCGGCGTGCTCGGGGACGAGCAGCGCCATCACCCGCTCGCAGGCGTCGGCCAGATCGGTCGCGGCGGCGAGGCGCGCGCCCGCGTCCGCCAGCACCCGCAGGCTGCGCTCGGCGCGCCAGCGCTGGGTGATGTCCTGCATCGCACCGATCATCCGGATCGGCTGGCCGTCGGCGTCGCGGATGAGGAAGCCGCGATCGATCACGCGGGCGTAGTGGCCGTCGGCGCGGCGGACCCGATACTCGGCCTTCCAGTCGCGGCCGCCGCCGCGCTTGAGCTGCTCGATCGAGTCGACCATCGCGCCGCGATCGTCGGGATGGACGTTGCTGATCCACCACGCGGTGTCGCTGCTGAGCTTGTCGGGCGGCGAGCCGATCAGCTCGCTCAGGCCCTGGTTCCACACCACCTGATCGGTCTGCAGATCGCAGTCCCAGATCGCGTCGCGGGTCGCCTGCATCACCAGCTGCAGCCGCGCCTCGGACCGCTGCAGGCTCTCGAGGGTGCGCTGGCGGGCGATGCGCAGCGCCATGGCGTCGCCGATCACGCCGCACGCGAACCCGGTCTCGTCGTCGAGCGGCCGCGGCGCGAACACCGCGAGCACGCCGACCAGCTCGCGCTCGGCGATCAGCGGATAGCCGGCGAACGCGACGACCCCGGCGCCGCCGGCCCACGCGCCGTCGATCGTCGGGTCGTGGGCGACGTCGTTGGTGCGGTACGGCTTGCGGGTCGCGGCGATGGTCGCGATCGGCGTGCGCTCGACCGGCGTGCGCTCGGGGCCGAGATCGGCTTTCGGATCGCGGCCCACGCTCGCGACCGGCACCAGCGCCGTCGTGCCGTGGCCGTACATCCACACCATCGCCGAGGTCGCGCCGAGGTGGACCTGCAGGCCGTTGACGCCCGCCGACAGCGCCGCCGCCAGCGACGACGCGTGGGCCAGCGCGTCGGTGATGACGCCGACCATCGACGAGATGTGCGGCGACTCGGCGACCACGGCCGTGACCCGCGACGGATCGTCGGCCTCCGCGACCTTGCCGAGCCAGCTGGTGTGGGTGCCCGTGCGATCGAAGATCGGCGTGATGCGCGCGGTGACGTGGCGCCACGCGCCGTCGTGGCGGCGGCAGCGGAACGCCAGCTCGATCGCCTCGACCCGGGCCCGGCCGTGGGCCCACGCCGTCGTCATCGCGGTGCGATCATCGGGGTGGATCGACGTCAGCCAGATCGCCTCGTCCTGGGTGCCGACCGGCAGCCCGGTGTACTCGTACCAGCGACGGTTGAAGTACCCTGCGGCGCCGTCCTTGTCGCCCAGCCACATCAGCTGGGGCATGGCGTCGAGCATGGCTCGATCGGCGGCGCTCGACGGTGTCACGGCGCTTCCGTAGCACGGCTCAGGTGATGCTCGCTGGGTTCCACGCGGTGGTGCATCGTATCGTGATCGCTGCAACTGGGCTCATCGATCTCCGCATCCAGCAAGCGCTGATCTGTCCCAGCGGCGACCCGCGCGCTGTCCCTTCCCGCGCGGCGGCGGCGCGGCGTAAGACCAGGCATGGCTCGTCCGCCCCACGTCGCGCTCCACGTCCGCACCGAGGCGCGGCGCGTGACCGCCGCCGATCTCGTCGACAGCGTGGTGCGCGAGCACGCCGCCGGTCGGTTGCCCGCGGGCAGCCGCCTGCCTCCGGTCCGCGTGCTCGAGCAGCAGTACGGCCTCAGCAAGAACACCGCGCAGGTCGCGTACGACGAGCTGGTCGCGCGCGGCATCGCGGTGACGCGCGAGCGCGAGGGCGTGTTCATCGCCGCCGACGCCACCAGCGCGGCGGTCGAGCCGCCCGTGCTGATCCCGCCGCTGCCGCGCCTGCGACCGCCGCCCGTGCTCGGGACCGGCGCGCCGCGCGGCGGCCTCGCGATGGGCAACGTCTTCATCGATCCCGACCTGCTGCCGACCGAGAAGCTCGCCGAGTGCGTGCGCTCGGTGCTGCGCCAGCCCGGCCTCGCCAACCTCTACGACGCCCAGGGCCACCCGCCGCTGCGCCGCGCGATCGCCGCGCGCCTCACCGCCCGCGGCATCGACGTCGATCCCGACACCGTCATCGTCACCACCGGCTCGCAGCAGGCGCTCGATCTGGTGGCGCGCGCCCTCGAGATCCGCCGCGTCGCGATCGAGACGCCGGTCTACGCGTACGCGAAGCTGCTGTTCGAGTCGCTCAACCTGCAGCTCACCGGCCTGCCGCTCGATCCGTTCGCCGGGCTCGATCTCGAGGCGTGGGATCGCGCGCTCGCCGCGGGCCGCCCCGGCCTGCTCTACGCGATCTCGAGCTTCCACAACCCGACCGGCTACTCGTACACGACCGGCGATCTGGTCGGCGTGCTCGAGCTGGCGCGCCGCTACGACGTCGCGATCGTCGAGGACGACTGGGGCTCCGACATGCTGTCGGGCAGCGAGTACCGGCCGATGCTGCGCATGCTCGGCGGCGATCACGTCCTCTACGTCAACAGCTTCACCAAGAAGCTCTTGCCGTCGATGCGCGTCGGTTTCGTCGTCGCCCACCCGTCGCTGGTGCCGTCGCTCCTCGCGGTGAAGCGGCTGTCGACGCTCGGCAACGTCTGGCTGTCGGAGGCCGTCGTCGCCGAGTTCCTCGAGCGCGGCTACTACGACGGCCACCTCGCTGCGCTCCAGCACGAGCTCGACGCTCGCTACCGCGCCTGCCTCGCCGCCCTCGACGAGCTGATGCCACCCGGCATCCGCTGGACCCGCCCCGGCGGCGGCCCGACCCTGTGGATCGAGATCCCGCGCACCATCGATCTCGCCGACCTCGAGCGTCGCCTCGCCCGCCGCGAGGTCTGGATCGAGATGCGCACCGCCGCGTTCCTCGGCCCGCCCCACCTCCACGGCTTCCGCATCGGCTTCGCGTGGCAGCCCACCGATCGCCTGCACCGCGGCCTCGAGATCATCGCCGCGACGCTGCGCGAGCTCAGCTGATCGTCGTCGCGCGGCGGCGGCGCAGCAGGAAGACCGCGAGCGCGACGAGGGCCGCGACGGGTAGGCTCGCGAGCGGGATCAGGACCAGGCGCACGATGTTCCAGCCGAGGCCGTCGCCGATCGCGATCACGGCCGGCGTCGAGTCGCCCGTGCAGGTCAGGCGATAGGCGCCCGCGCGCGGGATCGTGAAATCGAACATCGCCGTGCCCGAGAAGCCCGCGAGGCTGTACTCGGTCGTGCCCGTCGTCGCGGTGAGCGTGACGGCCTCGCCGCTGGAGTCGTCGACGAGCGCGCACGACGTCGAGAACGACGACGTGTGGTACGCCGTGCCGCCGACGACGCTCGCGGTCTCGCCATAGGCGACGTGCTCGCCCGCGTCGAGCGTGACCACGCCCTCGCCAGGCACCACCACGCGCTGCATGCCGCGGATCTCGCTCGACAGGCCGCGAAACTCGTTGACGGTGAGCAGCGCCGCGACCGCGATCGGAACGATCGTGAGCGCGAACCACGCCGCATGCGGACGACGAACCCCCCGGAGGTTTTGCATAGCGCACCTCTGTGGGTACGAAGCGAGGTCGCCGCAAGCGAAAAGAATTCTCCGCCGTACCTGTACGCGTCGCGCTCTGGAACACTCGCGGCATGCTCGCCGACCTGCTCGCGACGTTCGATCCGACGCTGCCGCTGGAGCGTGCGCGCACGCTGCGCGGCGGGTTCTACACGTCGACCGAGGTGGCGGAGGCGGAGCGGCGCGCGATCTTCGGCGTCGAGTGGCAGTGCGTCGGTCGGGTCGAGCAGGTGGCGCAGCCGGGGCAGTACCTGACGTGCGAGGTCGCGGGCGAGCCGATCGTGATCGTGCGCGGCGACGATCGGGTGCTGCGCGGCTTCGCCAACGTGTGTCGGCATCGCGCGGCGCGGGTGATGGCGGAGCCGTGCGGCCACGCGACCAAGCTGCGCTGTCGCTACCACGGCTGGACGTACGATCTGGCGGGGCGGCTGCGCGGCGTGCCCGAGTGGGACGGCGTCCTGGACTTCCGCCGCGACGAGCAGGGCCTGCCGCCGGTGGCGGTCGAGACCTGGGGTCCGCTGGTGTTCGCGAGCCTCGCGCCGACGCCGACGCCGCTGGCGAACCTGGTCGCCGCGATCGATCCGCCCGACGGCGTGGTGTTCCACGCCCATCGCGACTACGAGCTGGCGTGCAACTGGAAGATCTTCGTCGACAACTACCTCGACGGCGGCTACCACGTGAACACGCTGCACCCGGCGCTGGCGGGCGCGCTCGACTACGCGGGCTATCACACCGTCCTGCACGCGCGGTCGAGCACGCAGATGTCACCGCTGCGCGCGCCCGAGCGCCAGGGCGACGCCGCGGTCGCGACCGTGCGGCGCGGCGACGTCGCGCGCTACCACTGGATCTGGCCGAACCTGATGCTCAACGTCTACGACGGTGTCGTCGACACCAACGCGGTGTTCCCGATCGCGGTCGATCGCTGCCGCGTGCGGTTCGACTTCTACTTCGCCGCCGGCACGCCGAGCGCGACGATCGAGCAGAGCATCGCGGTCGCCCATCAGGTCCAGCTCGAGGACGAGCAGATCTGCGGCGAGGTCCAGCGCGGCCTCGCGAGCCGGTCGTACCAGGCCGGCCGCTTCAGCGTGCGCCGCGAGAGCGGTGGCTTGCACTTCCACCGCCTGCTGCACGCCGCGCTGTCGGCGCCGTGATCACGGCAGGCCGGAGAACTCGCCGGCCGCGGCCTGGACGTCGGCGGGGAAGTCCTCCATCTCCTGGACCTGGCGGATCTCGATCGTCTCGTTGTCGCCCGCGGGGCAGCGCTTGGCCCACTCGATCGCCTCGTCGCGCGACGTCACGCGGATCATCCAGTAGCCGCCGAGCACCTCCTTGGCCTCGGCGAACGGACCGTCCTGGACCTTGGGCTTGCCATCCGCCCAGGTGACGCGGGCGCCCGTCGACGGCGGGTGAAGCCCGTCGACGCCGAGCAGCACGCCGGCCTGCTTCAGCGCCTCGTTGTACTTCATCATCTTCGCGACGCCCTCCGCGTCGGGCATCGTGCCGGGTGCGGCGTTCTCGTAGCCCTTGGGGATCATCAACAGCATGAATCGCATGGCGTCACTCCTGAAGGTTGGGTTCCACTGTGGCGACGAACCAGCCCACGGGCGATCGACACGCGGCGAATAAATAGTCAGCGCCGCTTGAGCAGCGCCGCGGCGCGGCGGCGGACCTCGGCGCTGGCGTGGCGACGCGCGGCGGCCTGGAGGTGGCGACGCGCGGGCTTGCCGACGACGTTGCGCAGGAACCACGACGCCCTGGTGCGGGTCTTGGCGTGGCCGAGCGACGCGATGACGTTGCGGATGAGCGTCGGGTTCGAGCGATAGGCGCGGCTGCGCGCGATCGCGGCCTGGTAGTGCTCCATCGCGACGGTGCGCCAGTGCTGCGCGTGATAGAGGTTGCCGAGGACGTAGGGCAGCTGGGCGTTGCGCGGCTGCTTGCGCCACAGCGCGCGCAGGCCGGTGATGGCGGCGTCGCGGTGGCCGCGCTTGGCGAGGGCGAAGGCCTCCTTGACCGAGCGGGCGGGGGCGACCTTGGCGGGCGTGGCGGCGGTGGCGGGGGTGGCGGCGGGCGGCTCGAGGGTGTCGTCGTCGGGTTGCGGGATCGGGGCGGTGTCGGGATCGGCGGGGGCGATCTCGATCTCGATCTCGATGTCGTTCTCGTCGAGGGCGGGGTCGGAGGCGGCGGGCGCGTCGGCGACCTCGGCATTCGCGTCGAGCTGGGCGGCGACCTCGGCGTTCGCGTCGAGCCCCGCGGCGGCGGCGGTGGCGGCATCGGTTGCGGTTACGGCGGCGGTTACGGTTACGGGTACGGCGTCGGTTACGGTTACGGCGTCGGTTACGGTTACGGCGTCGGTTGCGGTTACGGTTGCGGCTACGGGTACGGGTACGGGTACGGGTACGGGTGCGGCTTCGGGTACCGCTACGGCCGCGGCGTCGGGTGCGGCCGTCGCGACGCGCGGGTCGTTCGCGCTTCGTCCGCGCAGCTCGGTCGCCGCGAACGCGGCCGCTCCGCCCACCAGCAGCAGCGCCAGCGCGAGCACCGCGCGTCTCCCGCGTCCGCGCGACGGTGGCGGCGCGACCTGCGGGGTCTCGCCACGCGCGATCGCATCGAGCGCCGCCGCGAAGTCGACCGCCGACGGCCAGCGATCGTGGGGCGCCTTCGCCAGCGCGCGGTTCATCACCGCCTCGAGGCCGCGCGGCCAGCGCTGGCCCGGCGACACGTCGGCGAGGCGCGGCACCGGCGACGACCGATGGGCCTCGAGCACCATCGCCTGCTCGTCGGCGACGAAGGGGCGGCGGCCGGTCAGCATCTCGAACAGCACCACGCCCGCGGCGTAGACGTCGGTGCGCTCGTCGACCTCGCCGCCGACGGTCTGCTCGGGCGCCATGTAGCTCGGCGTGCCGATCGCGATGCTCGACTGGGTCACCAGCGTCGAGCCGGGATCGCGCAGCCGCGCCAGGCCGAAGTCGAGGATGCGGACGTGGCGGCCGGTGCCGATCTCGTCCGAGACCATGATATTGGCAGGCTTCACGTCGCGGTGGACGATGCGCTGGGCGTGGGCGTGGGCGAGCCCGGCGAGGAGCTGGCGCGCGACCGTGAGCGCCTCGTCGACCGGCAGCGCGCCGTCGTCGAGCAGATCGCGCAGCGTCACGCCCGAGACGTGATCCATCACGAGGTACGGGCTGCCATCGCCGACGCCAAAGTCGATGATCGACACGCAGTGCGGGTGCGCCAGCTTCGACAGCGCGCGGGTCTCGCGCTCGAACCGCGACCGCGACTCCGGATCGTCGGCCATCACCGCGTGGAGAAACTTCACCGCGACCGGCCGACCGACCGGCACCCGCTCGGCCCGGTACACGACCCCCATCCCACCCGCGGCGATCCGATCGAGGATCCGGTAGCGACCGTCGAGGACGCTACCGATCCGTGCATCCGGATCGGAGGACGCCATCGCAGAGCTGTATCACGGCGGCGGTGTCAGGCGCGACCCGCGACCTTGCGCCAGCTCGGACGCTCGCTCACCCGGCCCCACCACGCCATCACGGCGGGGAAGCGCGCGTAGAGCTCCTTGACCGGCGTGCCCATCGTGTACTCGACGTACGGCATGAACGAGATGTCGGCGATCGAGAACTGGGTGTCGGCGAAGTAGAGCTGCTTGGTGAGCGCCTGCTCCATCACGCCGAGCGTGATCTCGAGGGCCTTGGTCGCGGCGTCGAGCACGGCGTCGTCTTGCTTGCGCTGGAAGATGTGGTGGTAGACGAACTTCATCGCGTGACCGCTGAACTCCGACGTCTCGACGCTGATCCACTGCTCCATCTTGGCGCGGGCGTGGGCGTCGGTCGGGACCAGGCCGGGATCGCCGAGGTAGCGACAGATCGCGCGCGACTCGTAGAGCTCGAAGCCGTCGTCGTCGATCGCGGGGATGCGGCCGAACGGCTGCCGCGTCACGTGCGGCTCTTGCTTGTGCTCGCCCTTGGCGAAGTCGACGAGCACGAGCTCGTAGGGCAGGTCGCGCTCGGCGACGGTGGTCAGGACCTTGCGCGTGCAGGTGCTCAGCGGGTGGCCGTAGATCTTCAGCATCGGTTCCTCCAGGAAGGGCCGAACTCTACCCGGGAGCAGCGTCGCCGACCCGCCCCAACTGCCCGTGATCGCCACGCCGCGGTGCGTGATCGACGCAATCGACACACGATTGTCGAGGTCGTGAAGATTGGGTGTTGCCAAGCGCACACGCGAGGAGTAGCTTCGAAGTTGTCGACGATCGAAACTCTGGCCCTTGCGGCAGGAGGCTCTCGACTGAAACAGCACGGATCACGCTGCAACGTTCACGACGGAAGCGAGCGACGCGCCCGGTGCTAGCGTAAACCCAAGAGGTCCAATGACTCCGGTCAGGACCACGTGATGGGTCGTGTCCCACTGCGCGCCGATCAGACACTATCCCTGTTCGAAGGCCGGTAGTCTGGCGGTAGAAGCATTGGAGTGTTGCTCGAGACAGAGAAACGACGGCAGTTGTATTCGCGAAGGGAAAACGTACTCACGACATGCGAAGCGCGACGAGAGAAGGCGGGTGATCCCCGCCTTCTCGCCTTTTCGGCGTCCGCCGGGCTCGCCTTTTCGGCGTCAGCGATCCAGGACGAGCGTGCCGAAGCCGGTCGGGGCGTGGAAGTTGGGCTTGGCGGTGCGGCCGGGGAACGCCATCAGGTACTGCCGCGGCCGCTTGCCCTCCATGCGATCGAGGCCGATCGGCAGCTCGGCGCCCGCGACCAGCGCCGCGACCAGCTCGGGGGCGGTGATCGCGACCTCGATCACCGCGCGGCGCGCCGCGACGTCGCGCTGCGTGCCGATCGTGAGCCCGCCCGACCACGCGGTGTCGGACTTCTTGGCGCCCGGCGTGCCGGTGCGATCGACCATGATGTCGAAGTAGTGGCCGAACGGGCCGACCTCGATCTCGGCGTAGCGCGCGCGCTTGCCGGGGTCGGGCGCGAGGAAGACCTCGACGCAGTCCTCCTCGTACAGGTTGGCGCGCTCGCGATCGATCGGGCGGCTGACGTCGGTGTTGAGGCCGGCGTCGTCGAGCTCCCAGCGCAGGTACAGCGCGCCCGACGACCACAGCGCGCGCACGGTGGTGACGGTCGAGGTCGCGGTGCCGGCGTAGTTGGTGGCGAAGCGCAGCGGCGCGGCGCGATCCCAGATCGGATCGGGCAAGCCGTCGATCGCGGGCGCTGGATCGGCGCCGAGGTGCGCGGCGTGGAGCGCGACGTGGACCGCGGGCGCGTCGTCGATCTCGAACCGCGCCATGCCGATCAGGTGCGCGGGCCGCCGCGCGTCGAGCAGCGCGGCGCCGTCGCCGACCAGCGTCGGCGCGGTGATGTCGACGCCGAACCGCTCGGCCGCGACCTCGAGCAGCGGCGACGTGCGATGGCCGCCCAGCTCGCGCGCCAGCCCGGCGTGGTCCCACAGGCCGAGGAACGCGGCGCCGACGCGATCGACCAGGATGACGTTGGTGCCGCCGATCGCGACCGCCTCCGTCGACGGGAACAGCACCTGGAAGCCGTCGCCGCTCATCGCGGGCGCGCCCTCGGCGAGCACCGCGTCGGGCGCCTCGACCTCGAGGATGTCGACCATGCGCTCGGCGAACACCTCGAGCGACTTGACGTAGGCGGCGCGGGCCTTGGGGTCGCCGCGCTTCACCAGCTCGAGGGCGGCGCCGATCTCCTTGTGGGTGCGCCACTTCTGGTGGAACGCGGGCGTCGCGTCCGAGTACATCGTCGTGCCCTGCAGCGCCTTGATGCCGAGCGAGAACACCGCGAAGCGATGGGTCTTGATCTTCGGCAGCGACAGGAACAGGCCGTGATCGAGGTGCTCGGCGACCAGCTTGGGCATGAGCAAGGTCGGGACCCGGGTGCGCTCCATGCCGCGGACGCCGAGCGGCTTGCCGGGGGCGTCGGGGCCGACGTCGAACACGCCGTCGTCGTCGAGGGCGACCAGGCGGACGTCCTCGGCCTTCGCCATCGCCTCGTAGCCCGACACCCGGATCAGGCGATCCCAGTCGGTCGGCTTGCCGGCGAAGCCGTCGGCGATCGTGATCGTGGTGTGGCCGCGAGCGCGCAGGCAGCGGACCACGCCGCGCACGAACTCGGGGTCGGTGATGCGGCCGGCGACGCCGTC
>JAYTAJ010000203.1:0-1990 GCA_043737575.1 Myxococcales bacterium
CGGTGTCGGACACCTCGGCCTCGCGCGCCAGCACGTCGGCGAGCTCGCCCCAGCGGCCGAGCCGCCACAGCACGCGATCGAGCGCGGCCAGCGCGGGCAGCTCGTCGACGTTGGTCGACACCGCGCGGCGATAGGTCGTCGCGGCACGCGGCAGATCGGCGAGGGCCTCCTCGTACAGGCGGCCGAGCCGCATCGCGTAGGTGTGCTCGAGCACGGCGTCGAGGCCACCGTGCAGCTGGCTCTCGAGGAGCGTCGCCAGCTCGGCCCAGGCGCCGCGAGCGTGGGCGAGGCGTTCGAGCGGCCCGAGCAGCGCGATGTCGGACGGATCCTCGACCAGGGCGCGGGCCCAGGTCTGCGACGCCGCGCGCAGATCGTTGCGCAGGGTCTCGTGCAGATCGGCGAGCACCGCCCACAGGTTGCGGCGGGCCTCGGGATCGCCGGGCAGCTCGAGGCGACGCTCGGCGATGCGGACCAGGCCGTCGGCGTCGCTGGCGTTGCGCAGGTGGCGCTCGAGGATCGCGGCGGCGGCCTCGGCGTGCTCGTCCTTGCCGAGCAGCGCCTCGAGCGCGGCGCGCGCGCCCGCGTGGCCGGGGTGGATCTGCAGCACCGCGCCGTGGCGACCGAGGGCGGCCTCGGGCTCGCCGAGCTCGGTCTCGGACAGGTGCGCGGCGCGGAACGCCAGCTCGGCGCGCGCCCCGGCGTCGGCGGCGGTGAGGGCGCGGCGATCGAGGACGTCGAGCAGCTCGGGCCACATCCGCGCGCCGCCATACAGGCGATCGAGCTCGGCCAGCGCGGCGGCGTCGCCGGCGTCGAGCTCGAGGACCGCCTCGAGGTGGCTGATCGCGGTGTAGGCGTCGCCGAGCTCGCGCTCGTGGACCGCCGCGAGATCGAGGCGGAGCTGGCGCTGGGCCGCGCCGTCGGCGGCGAGCCCGAGCCGCTGCTCGAGGATCTCGGCCAGCTCGCGCGACGCACCGCCCGCGCGGTACCGCCGCTCGAGGGCGGCGAGCGCATCGGCGTCGTCGGGCGACGCGTTCAGCACCTCGCGGTACGCGGCGATCGCCGCGGCGGGACGCTCGAGGACGTGATCGTACAAGGACGCGACGCGGTGCAGGAGCACCAGGCGCACGCCCGCGTCCTCGGCCAGCTCGGCGCGGCGCTGCACCACCGCGACCAGCTCGTCGGCGCGGGCCTCGACCGCCAGCAGCCGATCGAGGGACGACAGCGCGATCGCGTCGTCGGGCGACGCGGTCAGCACCTTGCGCCAGGCCGCGATCGCCGCGCCGTGATCGCCGCGCTGGGTCTCGTGGATCTCGGCGACCCGGGCCCGGGCCAGGCCCTGCGCGCTCGGATCCATCGTCGCCGCGGCGCCCTGATCGAGCGTCGCGACCAGCTCGTCCCACGCGCCGTTGTTGCCGCCGAGCGCGACCAGCCGCTCGAACACGTCGGTGCGCGACGGCTCGGTGAGCCAGGCCCGGGCCAGCGCGTCCTGCGCCAGATCGCGATCGCCGCCGCGGCTCTCGTGGATCGTCGCGATCTCCAGGAGCGTCGCGATCTGCTCGCCGCTGTCGAGGAGGAACTCGAGCTTGGCGTCGAGGATGACGACCAGCTTCTGCCACCAGTTGCGGGCGCGATAGACCGGCTCGAGCAGGCCGAGCGTGCGCTCGCGGCCGCGGGTGCCCGCGGCGAGCCGCTCGAGGGCCGGCACCGCGCGATCGGGGTGCGCGGTGGTGAGGATCTCCTCGTACTGATCGAGGGCGCCGTCGATCTCGTGCAGGTGCTGCTCGAGGACGTCGGCCAGCGCCATGCGGCGATCGACCTCGTCGACCTCGGTCCGCGCCCGCTCGATCCGATCGCCGAGCAGGTCGGCCAGATCGCGCCAGCGGCCGCCGCCGCGGTACAGCCGATCGAGCTCGTCGGCGGCGCGCTCGTAGTCGAGCCGGGCCGCGACCTCGTCGGACAGCTCGGTCACCGCGCGCCACGCGTCGATCGC
>JAYTAJ010000204.1:0-10736 GCA_043737575.1 Myxococcales bacterium
CGCGCGACCAGCGCGCCGTGGGCCTCGGCCAGGGTCGGCCCGCTCGGGCGACACCGCTTGCACGGCCGGAAGCCCGCGCGCTCGGCGGCCGCCGTCGTCGGGTGGAAGGCGACGTTGGTGCGGCGCGCCAGCCGGGCCGCGCACGATGGCCGGCAGTACACGCCGGTCGTCCGCACCGAGTAGTAGAAGGTGCCGTCGGCGGCGCGATCGCGTCGCGTCACGGCAGCCCAGCGGTCATCGTCGGTCGAGAAGCTCGTCATGCCCGCACCGTGCCGCGCGCCGCGATCGCAAGAACTCCGGTTCTTGCTTTCGCATCCAGCTAGCGACGACCCCAGCCGGTCGGCGTGTCGGTCATCGTGAACGTGATGCGCGCGGCGGTGGTCAGCTCGGCGTGGGTCAGCTGCGGCGTGTCGAGAGCGCGGCCGTCGATCGCGACCGCGGCGACGAAGCGACGCGCGGCCGACACCCCGGGCGCCTCGATGATCAGCGAGTGGCCGCCGACGGTGATGCGGGCCTGCTCGAAGATCGGCGCGCTGACGACGTAGCGATCGCTGCCGGCGATCGGGTAGAGCCCGAGCGACGCGAACACGTACCAGGCGCCGAGGGTGCCGCCGTCGTCGTTGCCCGCGAGGCCGGACGGGGTGTCGTCGTAGTGGGTGGACAGCACCCAGCGCGCCCACTCCTGCGTCAGATCGGCGCGGCCGAGCTGCGCGAACAGGAACGGCGCGTTCAGATCGGGCTCGTTGCCGTGCCAGTAATACGGTCGCGGAAAGTTCGCGGCCGACGGATCGGCGGTCTCGCGATCGCGGCGCGCCTCGACGAAGAACGTCTCGAGCTTGGCGACCACCGCGGCCTCGCTGCCGAGCAGCGTCGCGAGCCCGGCCGGATCGTGGAGGCTGGCCATCCACAGCGAGTGCCACGCGTTGGCCTCGGCGTAGTCGTCGGTCAGCTCGAGCGGATCGAAGTCGGCGGCGGCCGCGAAGCTGCCGTCGGCGCCGCGGGCGCGCAGGAACCCGACCGCGGGATCGAACAGCAGGCGCCAGCCCTGGCTGCGCGTGATCAGCGCGGCGGCAGCGGCCTGATCGCCGCGCGCCGCGGCGAGGTTGGCGAGGGCGAAGTCGTCGTGGGCGTACTCGGTGGTGTGGCTGACCGAGCGGCCGACCGTCGACGGCACGTAGCCGAGCGCGAGGTACGGCCCGATCTGATCGCGGCCGCCGAGCGGCGCGGTGCCGTCGAGCGCGGCGCCGCGCAAGAGCGGCCAGATCCGATCGACGTGCTCGTCGACGCCCTTCACCGCGGCGTCGGCGACCACGATGTCGCAGCTGGCGCCGAGCATCGTGCCGCTCTCGCCGATCGCGATCGGCCAGCGCGGACAGCCGCCGATCGCGGCGAACGCGGCGAGCGAGCCCGTGGTGTCGCGCGCGCTGGCGGGCGCGAGCCACGCGTAGAGCGGATGCACGGTGCGGTAGGTGTCCCACAGCGACAGGTCCGACAGCTGACGCCAGCCGTCGGCGACCGCGGGCGCGGCCATGCCGTGCAGCCGGTAGGCGCCGTCGGCGTCGCCGATCACCGTCGGTATGAGGAACGCGTGATAGAGGCTGGTGTAGAAGATGCGGCGCTCGGCGGCCGTGCCGCCCGTGATCGCGACCGTGCCCGTGACCGCGCGCCACGCCGCCTCGGCGCTGGCCTGCACCGCCGCCGCGTCCC
The DNA here is from genome assembly GCA_043737575.1 of Myxococcales bacterium. Lineage (GTDB taxonomy): Bacteria > Myxococcota_A > Polyangia > Haliangiales > Haliangiaceae > UBA2376. The sequence goes on from JAYTAJ010000204.1 coordinate 1,708, forward strand.
AGCCCGGCAGCTCGGCGGCGAGGTTGGCGTCGGCGCCCGCGGCCGACACCAGCGACACGCCGACCTTGAGCTCGATCGACCGGCCCGCGAAGCGCAGCGCGACCCCGACCCCGGTGCCGCTGGCCGCGAGCGCGCTCGACGGTGGCGCCGCGCTCGACCACACCGACGCCTCCGACCACGCCGCGCGCGCGACCGCGGTGAAGTACAGATCGTAGCCGCCGTAGCTGCCGCTCATGCCGCCGCGGTGGTGGAGCCGGCCGCGCAGCGCGCCGGTCACCGGATCGAGCTCGACCTCGGCGTCGGTGACCTCGCCGCCCTCGAGCGTGCGATCGAGATCGATCACCAGCCAGCCCGGCGCTGGCATCGCGTAGACGTGGAGCGCCGCGCGCGCGGTCGCGTACAGATCGACGCCGATGCCGTTGGCGAGCGTCACCGCGTAGCGGCCGGGCGTCGCGTGCTCGTCGGCCTTGGCGAACTTGCTGCGGTAGTCCGACGCGTGGGTCTTGGCCGGATCGAACTGCGCCGCGGGCATCACCGCGAGCACGCCGAAGTCGGCGACGCCGGCGCCGTGCAGGTGGAGGTGGCTGAACGCCTCGATGGTGTCGTCCTCGGCGAAGTAGCCCGAGAAGTGCTGGAACGCGACGGTGCCGAACAGGCCGCTGGTGTCGGGGCCGAGCTTCACCAGCCCGTGCGGCACCGCGGCGCCGACGAAGCTCGAGCCGTAGGAGAAGCCGAGGCCGCCGGTGCCGATCCGCGGATCGATCAGCGGGATCGGGTCGGTGACCTCGGGCAGCGGCGGCGCGGTGGTGGCGTCGTCACCGCAGCCGACCACGAGCGCAGCGACGACGACGATGGCGCGGACCCGCATTCCGGTGATGCTACCGCACCGGCGGCGCGACGCGCGCGGCGATCGTGCTAGCGTCCCGCGCCCGCATGGAGCTCGCTCTCGCGATCGCGATCGGCTCGGTGCTGATCGGCCTGCTCGCCGCGATCGCGGCCCAGGCGCGGCTGTGGATCCTCGCCCCGGTCCGCGCGTTCGCGGTGGTCGCGGTCGCCGCGGCGATCGCGCTGCACATCCTGCCCGAGGCGATCGACGGCGGCGGCTGGGCGGTCGTGATCGTCGCGCTGGTCGGGCTGATCGCGCCGATCGTCCTCGGCCGCGCCACCGCGGCGATCGAGCTGCGCCACCGCCGGGTCGCCGCCGAGCTGGGCTACGTCGCGGTCCTGGTCCATCAGCTCAGCGACGGGCTCGCGCTCGGCACCGCGACCGGCGGCGGCCACGGCGATCACACCCACTGGGATCTGCTGATCGGCGTCGGCGCGCACACCGTGCCGCTGGTCGCGGTGCTGGCGCTGACGTTCCACGAGCTCGGCGGCCGCCGCGCCGTGATCCTGCGCTCGCTCGGCCTCCTCGCCGCGACGCTCGCCGGTCTGTTCTTCACCCGCGCCAACGACACGCTCCTGCCGTCGGTCGAGCCGTGGCTCAACGCCGCGGTGTGCGGCCTCTTGCTCCACATCCTCGTCCACGACAGCGACGATCGCGAGGTGCCGGCCGCGACCCAGCCGCTCGAGGCCCTCGGCGTCCTCGGCGGCGCGATGCTGCCGTTCGTGACCGGCGGCCACGAGCATGGCGAGGTGACCCACGCCTTGCGCGACAACCTCGCGGTGGTGGTCTTCGCCGCGGCGCCGTGGCTGGTCGCGGGCGTCGTCCTCGCCGCGGTGGTCCGCCAGCGAGGGCGCCGGCTCGTCGCGATCGCGACTGGCCCCTACGCGCTGCTCGGCCTGGTCGTCGCCGCCTACGTCGTCACCGCGGTCACCGACCTCGACGGCGTCGCCGCGATCGTGCCACGAGCGGTCGGCATCGCCGCCGCGGCGCTGCTCGGTGGCTTCGCGCTGGTGCGGATCGCGCGCGGCGGCTTCATGGCGTGGCTCGGCACCGGCCACGGGCATCACCACCATCACTGAGGCGACCTCGGGCGCGGTCACGCGCCGCGACTGGATCGACCTGTCCCGATCGGGGTAGGCTGCGCGCGTGATCGACCGCAAGCTGCTCCTCGACGACTACGACAACACCGCCCGTCGCTACCTGCGGCGCGGCGTGTCGGCGGCGGCGGTGGCCGAGCTGCGCGACGCCGTGGTCGGCCGCCGCAAGGCCCAGCAGATCGTCGACGACACCCGCGCCGATCTCAACCGCCGCTCGGCGACGATCGGCGCGCTGATGAAGGACGGCAAGAAGGACGAGGCCACCGAGGCCCGCGCCGCGGTCGGCGTGTTGAAGGAGCAGCTCGCCATCGCCGAGGCCGCGATCGTGGCCGCCGAGGAGCGCGAGCAGTTCCTGTTGCTGCGCACGCCCAACCTGCCCAGCGACGACGCCCCCGACGGCCTCACCGAGGACGCCAACGTCGTCCGCAGCGTCCACGGCTACGACGAGGCCGCCTACGCGGGTCGGATCTGGAAGCCGCACTGGGAGATCGCGACCGACCTCGGCATCTTCGACGGCGAGCGCGCGGGCAAGATCAGCGGCTCGATGTTCTCGCTGCTCCTCGGCGACGGGGCGCGGCTGCTGCGCGCGCTGGTGTCGTTCGGCCTCGATCTCAACCGCGATCGCTTCCTCGAGGTCGCGCCGCCGCACCTGGTGAAGACCGACACCTTCACCGGCACCGGCCACCTGCCGAAGTTCGAGGCCGACGCCTACCGCTTGCGCGACGACGATCTGTGGCTGATCCCGACCGGCGAGGTGCCGCTGATGGGCATCCACCGCGACGAGATCCTCGACGTCGAGGAGCTGCCCAAGCGCTACATGGCCTACACCGTGTGCTTCCGCCGCGAGGCCGGCAGCGCGGGCAAGGACACCCGCGGCATGCAGCGGCTGCACGAGTTCCACAAGGTCGAGATGCTGCAGCTGTGCGCGCCCGAGCAGATCGAGGCCGAGTACGCGGCGATGCTGGCGTCGGCGCAGCGGCCGCTCGCGCTGCTCGGCCTGCCGTACCGCATCGTCGATCTGTGCTGCGGCGATCTCGGCTTCGCGTCGACGCGCGTCCTCGATCTCGAGGTCTACGTCCCGGGCGCGCAGCGCTGGCTCGAGGTCTCGTCGGTCGGGCAGTTCACCGACTTCCAGGCCCGGCGCGGCAACATCCGCTTCCGCCGCGGCACCGCCAAGCCCGAGTTCGTCCACGCCCTCAACGGCTCGGCCCTCGCGACGCCGCGGGTGTGGGCCGCGGTGATCGAGCACGGCCAGCAGCCCGACGGCAGTGTCCGGATCCCGGACGTCCTGGTGCCGTACCTGGGCGGCCAGACGTCGATCACCAAGCGCGTCTGATCAGCCAGCGCGCCTCACCGGCCCATGAACTGCTCGGCGAACTGACGCAGCCGCAGCACCGACGGGATCCCGTCCTGCGAGCTGAACGTCAGCTGTTTGGCGAACGTGATGTTCGCCGCCGCCTGCCACGCCACGAACGCCCGCCCGCCTGGTGAGCCGAGCAGCGCGTTGAGCTTGGCCTCGTACTCGCCCTGGACTCGCGCCAGCATCGCGTCGCCCTCGGCCTCGAGGCGATCCGACACCGCCTCGCCCTCGGCGGTGACGCGGTTCTTGTACTCGAGCGTCTCGGCCTGGAGGTTCTTGATGCCGATCAGGTAGGCGTCGTTGATCAGCGCCGGATCGTCGAGGCCGAGCGCGGCGGCGCCGCGGGCCTTGGCCGCGGTGAGATCATCGGGCGTGAGCGCCGCCAGCGCCGCGCGCACCGCGCCCGGCTCGGTCGCGGTGATGCCGAGGGCGCCGAGCTGGTACGCGCGCTCGAGCTCGGCCTGGCGCTTGATCCAGTCCTGCTCGCGCGCCGACGCCTGGGCCGCGGTGCCCTGGTTGAAGTTGTCGAGCTTCTGCTGCTCGGCGGCGAGGTTCTCGCGCGCGTGATCGAGCAGCTTGTTCTGCTCGTTGAGCTGGATCTGCTGGAGCTGCTGCTCGTACTCGGACCGGAACCGCACCGCGCGGATCAGCACCGCCTGGGCCTCGAGGTGCAGCGGATCGAGCCCGGCGTTGAGCAGCTCGAGCGCCTTGCTCTGCACCGCGACGCGGCGATCGGTCGAGTAGAAGCCGACCGAGTCGAGGTTGGCCAGCTCCTCGCGCAGCACGCTGACCGCGGTCTGCTCGGCGAGGCGCATGTAGCGATAGCGGCCGCCGCTCTCGCGGACGTGGTTGCCGTCGCGGACGATCTGGTAGGCGTGACCCGGCTTGATCCGGACCGGCACCGAGACGTCGAGCGTGACGGTGTTGTTGTCCTTGGTGCGGATCTGCAGCGCCTCCTGGGTGGCGCCGGCCTCGGGCAGATAGTCGAGGAAGAAGTACGACGACGGCAGGTACGTCAGCTTGTGCAGCCCGGGGATGCGGACCCGCCAGCCCGGCGTCAGGTCGTCGCTCTCGACGCCGCCGACCGCGCTGCGACGCACGCCGATCTCGCCGGGGTCGACGCGCGAGAAGAAGATCCACGGCACGACCCACAGCGCGATCGCGCCGATGACGAGGATCTTGGCCACCAGGATGACGGACTTCACTGGACACCGCCGATCTTCTCGACCTGGAGCCGCGACGGCACCGTGTCGTTCGACCACGGCTGGATGTCGATCGTGACGCCCTTCAGGCGCTCACCGAGCCGCTCCATCACGCGCTCGACCGGCTGGACCCGGAACGCGTCGATCTCGGCCTTGCGCGACACGTACTGGGCGTCGAGCTGGCCCTTCAGCTCGACCGCGCGCTGCCGCGCCGCGCTGAGTGAGGCCTGCCCGCCGCCGACCTTCTCGACCTTGTCGGCGTCGACCGCGCGGTGGGTCTCGGTCTGCGACGCGACGGAGGTGGCGAGCTGACCCTCGAGGGCGGCGCGCTTCTCCTGCATGACCTTGTTCTGATCGCGATCGACCTCGGCGAGGCGGCGGCTACGCTCGGTGCCGGCGCGCTGGAGGTTGGAGTCGATGACCGACAGCTCGTTCTCGGTCTGGTTGCGCGACTCGATCAGCTCCTCGTAGGCCGGCGAGAACCGCGGCCGCGGCGTGACGATGCTGGTGACCTCGAGGCCGTGCTTGGTGAGCAGCTCGTTGATGCGGCGGCGGGCCCGCTCGGTGGCCTGGCCGAACGTCGTCGGGTTCGACACGCTGATCGTCGACTCCTTGCCGAACTCGTCGCGCAGGATCGAGCGCGCGTACGGCAACATCCACATCCGGTAGCGATCGCCCTCGCCGGCGTCGGCGATGACCCGGGCCGCGGCCGGCGGGATCACGCGGAACAGGATCGTCGTGTCGTTGAAGACGAAGTTCGATCCGTCCGACGCGCGCACCGTCAGCTCGTCGGCGTTGAGCGAGTCGACGTTCTTGTCGCCGCGCATGTGGAAGCTCTGCGGCGCCGCCTCGATCGTGTAGACGTCGTGGATCCCGAACGGCAGCCGCAGCACCAGGCCGGGCTGGGTGATCGTCTCGATCGATCCGGTGACGTTGTTGACCCGGACCGCGACGTGGCCGGGCTCGACGGTGACGCACGAGCGGAACGCCACGATCACGACGATGATCGCGGCGCCGACGATCCACAGGCGGCTGAGATCGCCGCCGAGCTTGCGCACCGCTGCGCTCGCGCGCTCGCGCGGGTTGTCATTGCTGGACATGCCGCGAGCGTACTCCGATCTCGTGAGACAACCCGGTGTCGTGCTGCGCCGGATCGCCGCTGTTCGCCGGAGTCTGCCGGACACCTACTGGGTGGTCTGGCTGGGGACGCTGATCAATCGCGTCGGCGGCTTCGTGATGCCGCTGCTCGCGTACTACCTGACCGAGGAGCGCGGCTTCGATCAGGGCACCGCCGCGCTGATCGCGTCGTGCAACGGCGCCGGCGGCGTCGCGTCCGGGCTGCTCGGCGGCGTGCTCGCCGATCGCATCGGCCGGCGGCTGACGATGGCGACGTCGCTGCTCGGTGGCGCGGTGACGATGATCCTGCTGTCGGAGGCGCGCGGCGCGGTCGACATCGCGATCGCCGCCGCCGCGCTCGGCTTCGTCGGCGAGCTGTACCGACCCGCGGTGATGGCGTTCGTCGCCGACGTCGTGCCGGCCGCCGATCGGGTGCGCGCGTTCGGGCTCCTGTACTGGGCGATCAACCTCGGCTTCGCGATCGCGCCCGTGCTCGGCGGCGTCGTCGCGCAGTGGTCGTATCGCGCGCTGTTCATCGGCGACGCCGCGACGATGTTCGTCTACGGCGTCATCGTCCTGGTCTGGGTGCCCGAGTCGCGGCCCGACGTCACCGCCGCCGAGCGGGCGTCGGTGTCGCTCCTCGCGGTGCTGCGCGATCGGGTGTTCCTGACCTTCGCCGGCCTCACGTTCTTGCTGGCGCTGGTGTTCTTCCAGTCGACCGTCACCCTGGCGGCGCACCTCGAGCGCCAGGGCTACGGCGCCGCGACCTTCGGGCTGGTCGTCGCCGCCAACGGCGTCCTCATCATCACCGTGCAGCCGTGGCTGGTGACGCGCGTGCAGCATCGCGATCCGTCGCGGGTGCTCGCGGTCGCCGCGGTCTTCGTGGGCATCGGCTTCGGCGTCCACGGCGTCGCGTCGGTCGTCGCGCTCCACGTCGGCGCGGTGCTGCTGTGGACGATGGGCGAGATCCTCCAGTCGGCGTTCCACTCGTCGTCGGTCGCCGCCCTCGCGCCCATCGCCGCGCGCGGCCGCTACCAGGGCGTGTTCGGCGTCGCCTTCGGGCTCGCCGCCACCCTCGGCCCACCCGCCGGCGCCCTCGCCGTCGATGTCGGCGGCGTGCGTGCGCCCTGGTTCGCCGCCCTCGCGATCAGCGTCGTCGCCGCGCTCGGCTTCCTCGCCTCCGCGCCCGGTCGCCGCGGCCGCGGCGCCTGACCGGTTGCCGTCGTGATGGCCGCCGCGCGACGTTGCGCCAGTCGCGTGCACCGTCGATGATCGGCCGATGCCGTCGTTGTTGCGCCGAGGTCTCGAGACGCTCGTGCGCCCGTCGCCCGCCGCCGAGGTGACCTCGATCGGCGCCGAGGCCGATCCCGCCGCGGCCGGCGTCACCGCCGCCGACGTCGACGCGATCTGGAAGGCCGCGATCGGCACCTACGAGACCGGGCTCTACCCCGCGGTCGCGCTGTGCCTGCGCCGCGGTGGCCAGGTCGTGCTCGATCGCGCGATCGGCCACGCCCGCGGCAACTCGCCCGGCGACGCCGCCGACGTGCGCAAGGTCCGGGCCCGCCACGACGGGCTGTACTGCATGTTCTCGGCGTCGAAGATGGTGACGGCGATGCTGATCCACCTCCTCGAGGAGCGCCACCTCGTCCACCTCGACGATCCGATCGCGCACTACCTCCCCGAGTTCGGCAAGAAGGGCAAGCATCGGATGACCCTGCGCCATGTGCTCACGCACCGCGCCGGCATCCCCCGCATCCCGCCCGCGCTCGCCGATCCCAACCTGTTCGCGCGGCCCGGCGACATCCTCGCGCTGTTGTGCGATCAGTCGCCGTCGTGGCGGCCCGGCAGCCGGCTCGGCTACCACGCGCTGACCGGCGGCTTCATCCTCGGCGCCGTGATCGAGCGCGTCACCGGCAAGGACGTGCGCCAGCTCCTGCGCGACGAGATCACCCGCCCGCTCGGCCTCCACGACTTCGACTACGGCGTCCCGCCCGCGCGCCTGAAGGACGTCGCCGAGAACGCGTTCACCGGCCCGCCGATCGTGCCGCCGCTGTCGATGTTCATCAAGCGCGCGCTCAGCGTCGACTTCGCCGACGCCGTGCGCATCTCCAACGATCCGCGGTTCCTCCACGCCGTGATCCCCGCCGGCAACATCTGCTGCACCGCGAGCGACGCCGCGCGCTTCATGCAGCTCCTCCTCGATCAGGGCACGCTCGACGGCGTCCGCATCTTCGATCCCCGCACCATCGGTCACGCCGTCGCCGAGCAGAGCTACTTCGAGTTCGACTTCACCCTCGGCGCGCCCATCCGCTACGGCGCCGGCTTCCTCCTCGGCAGCAAGCTCGCCAGCCCGTTCGGCATCGGCACGCCCAAGGCCTTCGGCCACCTCGGCTTCACCAACGTCTTCGTCTGGGCCGACCCCGAGCGCGACCTCGCCGCCGCCCTCCTCACCACCGGCAAGCCCGCCCTCTCCCCCGGCCTCACCAAGCTGTGGTGGCTCCTCTCCACCATCGCCCGCCGCATCCCCAAGGTCCCGCGCAAGCCGCGCTGATCACGCCGCGACGTAGACCGGCGGCGTGAGGCGGGCGAGGCGGGAGATCGCGTCGTCGCCGAGGCCGAACACGACGAGGGCCTCGCTGGCGGGCCAGCCGGCGAAGGCGCCGGGAGGGAGCGGCGCGGTGAGGTCGAGGCCGAGCGCGGGCGAGGTGAGCTGATCGGCGTGGGGCGCGTAGAGCTGCACGACGTACGCGGCCTTCACCATCGGCAGCGTCTGGCAGAGCGCGATCACGCGATCGATCGTGGCGAGGATGGCGGGGCGCTCGGGTTTGCCGGAGTCCTGGGCGAGGTCGTCGAGCTCGCCCAGCAGCTCGAGCAGCACGTCGGCGTCGCCGTCGCCGTCGAATTCGCGGGTCGCCCACACCGCGGTCTGGCTGTCGCGTGGCAGCGCGGCGCCGCTGGCGACGAGCGCGCGGATCCGCTCGACCAGCACGTGCTGGATCCACTCCTCGGCGGCGAGCGTGTTCCGGCCGAACGCGCCCATGTCGACGAGGCGCGCCGGATCGAGCGGCTCGGCCGACCACCGCCCGAGGCGCCGCAGCTCGGCCTCGATCCGATCGGCGATCGCAGCCACCCGCTCGTGAGTCGCTTCCATGGCGCCAGGGTATCAGGCGGGCGCGTCAGTCATTTCACGACCGGCCTGAGGTGTCAGCGTTCGGCTGGCGCCGGTCGGTTGACGGCCGCGCGGTGGCAGCGCATGTTGGTGCGATACTCCGTCGCCTCGCTCACGCGCCGCTCGCCGCGGTGGCCGTGATCCTGGCGATCGTGATCGGACAGATCGGCAGCGCGCGCGCGTCGCGGTGTCCGACGGT
>JAYTAJ010000205.1:0-4657 GCA_043737575.1 Myxococcales bacterium
CGGATCGTCGTCGGCCCGGGATCGATCGACGAGTCGGTGTGGGTCCGAGCGAACGGGTTGTAGGTGACGCCGACCGGCGGCTCGTCGAAGTCCGCCGGCTGGCCGGTGTCCCAGGTCGCGTACACCGCCTCGCCGGTCGTGGTCACGAAGGCGCTGCCGTCGATCGCGTAGATGCCGGTCCAGAAGCTGTCGCAGCCGCCGATGTTGCACACGCGGAAGTCGGTGCGCACCGCGGTCGCCTCGATCAGATCGGACAGCACGATCATGTGCGTGAAGCCCTCGGGGGTGTCGTCGGCGCACGCCGCGAAGTGCTGGGCGTAGGTCGCGGACGTGTTGCGGATGCGGTAGCGCGACGCGCCGATCGCGATGTCGTAGTTGGTCGGGCACATCGTCGGATCGAACCCGGCGTCGATCGGTAGCGGCGGCGCGTCGATCGGCAGCGGCGCGTCGATCGCGGCGGCGTCGATCGGCAGCGACGCGGCATCGCCGGCGTCGGTCGCGACCGGACCATCGCCGTCCCCGACGCTGGTGCCCGGCGGCGCGAAGCTGCAGCTGGTGAGCGCGCCGACCAGCCCGAGCGGGGTTAGCCTCATTCCGCCGATTGTAGCGATCTCGGACCGGCGTCGGGGGAATGATCGCCATCGACCTCCGGCTCGGGCTCCAGCTCGAGCGGCAGATCGACGAACGGCGGCGGCGGCGGATCGCAGCGACGCGGCGCGCCGACCGCGGTCGTGGTCACGCCGGCGCCGCCGCTGACCGTCGCGGTCGGCTTGCCGGTCGCGGCGACCGCGATCGTCACGGCGTCGCCGTCGACGAACGCCAGGCGATCGGCGTCGAGCCACAGCCCCGACGACACCGCGCCCGCGGCGAGCTTGCGGATCCGACCGGTCGCGACCTCGGCGAGGTACAGGCGGCGATCGTCGTCGGCGCCGCACGGCGGCTCGGCCGCGACCGCGAACACCAGCCGCGCGCCGTCGGGCGCCAGCGCCACGGTGTCGCCGTCGATCAGCGCGCCGTCGGGCGCCGCGACCACCTTGCCGGTCTGATCGAGCCGGATCGCGCTGGCGGTGCCGCGATCGTCCCAGTCGGCGGTGACGCCCGCGATCGGGAGCCGTCGCAGCGCCGCGGTCTGGGCGTCGAGCGCGAGGCGGGCGCCGCGCATCGGCTGCGGCTTGTCGATCGGCAGCGCCTTGCCGTGCTGCCAGTCGATCGCGGTCGTGCGCTTCTTGCCGGTCGCGGGGAGCCACGCCGCCTCGAGCTGCGGCTCGCCCGCGCGCAGCCGCCACGCCAGCGTCAGCTCGCGGACCTCGCGCAGCGCGACCTCGCGGCTGGCGCGGCCGGTCGCCAGATCGACGACGCCGATGCGGACCTCGGGGATGACGGTGCCGCTGCGCGCCCGCGCGACCGGGCGATGCGCGACGTACGCGACCAGCGGCGCCGCACCCGCGGGCAGCGCGCCCGCGATGGTGCCGCCGGTGCGGGTGAGCCGGATCCACCGCGCCTCGGCGAGATCGACCGCGTACAGCTCGGCGGTCGGCCGGCCGCCCGGCCCCGCCGCCGACGGGCTGCGGCCGATCACGACGATCGCGCGGGCCAGTGCGGTCGCGACCGCGGCGCGGTACGGCTCGGCGGCGTCGACCCAGCCGCGGCCCGCGGGCGTCGCGCGAAATTCTCCCAGCGCCGCCAGCTCGAGGGAGCGCTCACCCCACTTGCCCCAGTCACCGGCCGCGGCGATCTCCAGCGCGGCCAGCACCTGATCGTGGCGGCCGAGTCGCGCCCGCGCCACCGCCGCGACCCACGCCGCCTCGAGGTGGCCGGGATCCGCCACCAGAGCCGCGCTGGCCTCGCGCTCGATCGTCGGTAGATCCCCGGCCCGCTCGGCCGCGAGGGCGCGATCGAACGCCGCCTTGCCCGGGCCCGATCGCCAGCCGTACTCGTCCAGCGCCGCCTTACCAAGCGTGCGCAGCGCCACCGGGATCGCCGGCGCCACGACGCCCGCGTCGTCGCTGCCACCGCCATCGCGGCCGCGACCGGACGACGATCGACCACACGCTGCGGCGGTGAGCGCGATCGCGACGCCCAGCGCGCCACCGATCGAACGCGTCGTCAGGCGTCCCATCGCGGCGGGCGTACCACGGGCCGGGGCCGGACGCGAGGCGCGACGGATCCCCTGGCCCCCTGCAAACGTGCTACATGCCCGCCGCCATGTCCCCCTCTGCCCTCGCCGTCGTCGGGCTCGGCCTCGCCGCATGCCAGACCGCGGCCGAGGCCCGCGCCGTCCCGATCGCCGTCCACGGCGACGGCGTCGACGTCGAGCTGACCCGCGTCGCCTCGGGCTGCGAGAGCGACGGCGCGGTGATCGTGGTCGGCGGTGACGTGGTCAGCCGCGGCGGCTGGCGCCTGGCCGCGGGTCCGAGCGGCCGCGAGCTCACCGATCACGGCGCGCTGGTCGCCCGCATCGTCGACGAGCCGCGCCGCCGCTCGTACCTCGACGCGACCGGGGTGCCGCTCGGCCGGGTCGCGCTCACCGCCGACGGCGGCACCATCAGCGGCCCGTCGCGCGACGTCATCGGCACCGTCACCCGCGACGGCGAGCGCCTGCGCTGGCGCGACGCCGCCGGCCGTACCCGCGCCACGATCACCGGCACCGACGATCTCGACGTCGCGCTCGCGCTGATCGCTCCCTCCACGCTGCCTCCGGCCGCGCGCGCCTTGGTGGCGTGCGCCCGCCTGTCTGCCACGTCCCCCTCGCCTGCGAAGTAGCCATGACCTATCAGCCCAACATCCGCAACGTCGCCATCATCGCCCACGTCGACCACGGCAAGACCACGCTGGTCGATGGCCTGATGCGCACTGCCGGCACCTTTCGGACCGGCGAGGTCGTGGCCGAGCGCGCGATGGACTCGAACGACATCGAGCGCGAGCGCGGCATCACGATCCTGTCGAAGTGCACCGCGGTGACGTGGAAGGGCACGCGCATCAACCTGGTCGACACCCCCGGCCACGCCGACTTCGGCGGCGAGGTCGAGCGCGTGCTCGGCATGGTCGACGCGGTGCTCCTGGTCGTCGACGCCTACGAGGGACCGATGCCGCAGACGCGGTTCGTCACCCAGAAGGCGTTCGAGATGGGCCTGTCGACCCTGGTCGTGATCAACAAGATCGATCGCGCCGGCGTCGAGCCCGAGAAGGTGATGGATCCGGTGTTCGATCTGTTCGTGTCGCTCGGCGCGACCGAGGCCCAGCTCGACTTCCCGGTGATCTACGCGTCGGGCCGCGAGGGCTTCGCCATCCGCGACATGAAGGACGAGCGCAAGGATCTCGGTCCGCTGCTCGATCTGATCATCGAGAAGGTGCCGCCGCCGGTCGGCGAGCTCGACGCGCCGCTGTGCATGCAGGTCGCCACCCTCGACTACGACGACTTCCTCGGCTACATGGCGATCGGTCGCGTCCGCGCCGGCTCGACCAAGGTCGGCGATCGCGTGCTGCTCACCCACCGCGAGGGCACCAAGGAGGAGTTCCGGGTCCAGAAGGTGCTCGGCTTCCAGGGCCTCAAGCGCTTCGAACTGGCCACCGCCTCCGCCGGTGACATCTGCGCGATCACCGGCATGAGCGAGCTGAACGTCGGCGAGACCATCTCGTCGATCGCCAACCCGATTGTGCTGCCGCTGCTCAAGATCGATCCGCCGACGATCTCGATGAACTTCCGCGTCAACGACGGCACCTTCGCCGGCCGCGAGGGCAAGTTCGTCACCTCGCGCAACATCCGCGAGCGCCTGTACCGCGAGATCAAGAGCAACGTCGCGCTGCGGGTCGAGGACACCGCCGACGCCGGCGTGTTCAAGGTCTCCGGCCGCGGCGAGCTCCACCTGTCGGTGCTGATCGAGACCATGCGCCGCGAGGGCTTCGAGCTGTGCGTGTCGCAGCCCCAGGTCATCTCGAAGACCGGCCCCAAGGGCGAGCTGCTCGAGCCGTACGAGCACGCCGTGATCGATCTCGACGAGCGCTACACCGGCGCCGTCATCGAGGAGCTCGGCCGCCGCCTCGGCCAGATGAAGGAGATGCGGCCCAGCGGCATCGGCCGCACCCGCCTCGAGTACCGCATCCCCGCCCGCGGGCTCATCGGCTACCGCTCGCAGTTCATGACCGACACCCGCGGCACCGGCGTGCTCTACACCCAGCTCGACGGCTACGACGTCTGGGGCGGCGGCCTCCGCAGCCGCGTCAACGGCGTGCTCATCGTCAACGAGGTCGGCGAGACCAACGCCTACGCGCTGTTCACGCTCCAGGAGCGCGGCATCATGTTCGTCGGGCCCGGCGTGCCCTGCTACCCCGGGATGATCGTCGGCATCCACGCCCGCGACAACGACCTCGTCGTGAACCCGAACAAGGCCAAGAAGCTGAACAACATCCGCACCACCGCTGCGGACGAGAAGCTCATCCTCGCCCCGCCCCGCCAGCTCACCCTCGAGTACGCCCTCGAGTTCATCAACAACGACGAGCTGGTCGAGGTCACGCCCGAGAGCATCCGCCTCCGCAAGTCGGTGCTCGACCACAACGCGCGCAAGCGCTTCGAGAAGTCGCAAGACGCCGGCGTCGTCTACGACGACTGATCGCCCCGCCGTCGACCGTGGGCATCAGCTGGGCGCGCGGCGCCCGC
>JAYTAJ010000206.1:0-1988 GCA_043737575.1 Myxococcales bacterium
ATCATCCTCGGCTTCCACGTCCGTCCGGCCGGCAAGAGCGCGAAGCTCGCCGAGCAAGAGGAGGTGCAGATCCGCCTCTACGACATCATCTACGACGCCCTCGACGAGGTGAAGACGGCGATGGCCGGGCTGCTGGCGCCGATCAAGCGCGAGCAGGCGATGGGCAAGCTCGAGGTCCGCGACACGTTCAACGTGCCGAAGATCGGGACCGTGGCTGGCTCGATCGTCCTCAACGGCAAGGTCACGCGCAAGGCGCTGCTCCGGGTCATCCGTGACTCGGTTCAGATCTACGAGGGCCGGGTCGGCAGCTTGCGTCGCTTCAAGGACGACGTCAGCGAGGTCCAGAACGGCTTCGAGTGCGGCGTGATGGTCGCGGGCTACAACGACCTGAAGGTCGGCGACATCATCGAGGCCTACGAGGTCATCGAGGAGGCGGCGACGCTCTAGTCGCTGCGCCGCGTGTCTTCTGGATCGATGTTCGTGGGCGTGGGGCGGGTGAGCCTGCGCATCCCGCACAGCCACTCGCTCAAGGACAAGCGGGCGGTGGTGCGGCGGCTGCGCGATCGGATCGCGCAGGAATTCACGCTCGCCCTGCGCGAGATCGACGGTGCCGACACCTGGCAGCGCGCCGATCTCGGCTTCGCGGTGTGCGCGCGCGATCGCGACGAGGCCGAGCAGTCGGTGCGCCGCGTGATCGGCTTCATCGCCACGCACGGGCAGGGCGAGCTGGCCGCGGTGCGCCACGAGGTCGTGACGTTCGGCGCCGACTGGTTCGCCGACGCGACGCCGTACGCGGCGCCGACCGAGGGACCCGATGCGTCGTGGGCGCCCGCCGAGTGGCTGACCGACGGCAAGGATGGTGACGCGTGAGTCGCAAGGATCGCGTGGAGCATGCGATGCGCGACGAGCTGGCCCAGCTCATCGCGCGCGAGGTCAAGGATCCGCGGGTGACCGCGGCGGGCGTGGTCGGCGTGTCGAAGGTCGAGTGCACGGCCGACTTCTCGGTCGCCAACGTGTGGATCTCGATCTACGCGAGCGACGCGATCGCGGCGAAGGCGATCGCCGGGCTGAAGACCGCGGCCGGGTTCTTGCGCGGCCCGCTCGCGCGACGGCTGCACCTGGGGCGTCCGCCCGAGCTGCGGTTCCATCACGACCGATCGTCGGAGGTGTCGCTGCAGCTGTCGGCGATCGTCCGCGAGGATCAGGTGAAGGCGACGGAGGCGGGACGGAGCGGAACGGGGAGCGGGCCGGAGCCGGAGCCGGAGCCGGTGACGGATACGGTCACGGATACGGTCACGGATACGGATACGGATACGGTCACGGATACGGATACGGCAACGGTCACGGCGCCCGACGCCGAGTCGTGATCGCGCGCTGTGCGTCGCGACTTCTTGATACCCTCCGGGCCGTGCGTAGCTCCCTCGCTGTCTTCACCTCGCTCGCGATCGTCACCGCTGCCTGCGGCGGCGACGATTCGGGCCTCACCGACGCGACGCCGATCGATGGCGTCGTCGAGTACGACGCGCCGATCGACGGGCCGCCTGCGTTCGTGCCGCCGACGATGCTGTCGCAGACCGGCCTGTACAGCGACATCGCCACCAAGGTCCTCGCCGCCGATGTGATCGAGTTCGAGCCGCGCTGGGAGCTGTGGTCCGACGACGCCGCCAAGACCCGCTGGGTGTGGTTCCCGCCCGGCAGCCAGATCGACACCGCGAACATGAACTACTGGCAGTTCCCGGTCGGCACCAAGCTGTGGAAAGAGTTCGCCCGCGGCGGCGATCGCATCGAGACCCGCCTCATGCAGAAGATCGGGCCCGGCGTCACCTGGGCCGACTGGTTCTTCGTGTCGTTCCAGTGGGACGCCGGCGAGACCGACGGCACCGCGGTCCCCGATGGCGTGATCGACGAGGTCGGCAGCAACGACATCCCGGCGCGCGCCGACTGCCGCAAGTGCCACACCGACACCCGCGTCGAGTCGGTGGTGATCG
>JAYTAJ010000207.1:0-1987 GCA_043737575.1 Myxococcales bacterium
CGCGTGACGCCGCGCCCCGCCCGGCCCGCAAGGCGACGCGCGGCAAGCTCCACCCCGACGCCGTGATCGATCCGTACTGACGGCGATGCGCACCCTCGCCCTCCTCGTGCTCGCCGGAGCCTGCGTGGCCACCGCCGCGCGAGCGTCGGCGCAGCCGGCGCCTGCCACCGAGCCCAGCGCCGAGCTGCGCGCCCAGGCCCGCGCGAAGAGCGAGCTGGGCCGTCGCCACTACGAGCTCGGCGACTACCACGCGTCGATCGACGCGTACCGCAGTGCATACCTGTTGCTGCCCAGCCCCGGCGTGCTGTTCAACCTCGGGCAGGCGTACCGGATGGGAGGCGAGTGCGCGGCAGCGGCGCGCGCGTACCGCAGCTTCCTGCGCAGCGAGCCGAGCGGCGCCGCGCGCGACCTCGCGACCGAGCAGCTCCCCGCGGTCGAGACCTGCGCGGCGTCCGACGCCGACGCGGCGGCGCAGCGCGGCCGTCGGATGCGCCGCGGCGGCGTGATCACCGCGGCGGTCGGCGTGGCGGCCCTCGGCGCCGCGGGCTACTTCGCGCTCGACGCCAGCCGCGCCGAGGACGAGGTCGAGGCCCACTCGCGGCGCGGCGGACGCTGGGACCAGATCGCCGACGCCAACGCGCGCGGCGAGCGGTCGAGCACGCTCGGCCTGGGCTTCGCGATCGGCGGCGGCGCGGTGGTGACCGCGGGCGTCGTGATGTACCTGCTCGGGAGCCGCGACCAGTCGAGCGAATCCGCGGCGCGCCTGTGGGTCACCCCGGGCCGCACCGCCACGGTGGTGGGGACGACATGGCAGTTCTGATCCGATCGATCGCCGCGCTGGTCGCGGTCGTCGCCGCCGCCGGCTGCTACGACCCGCAGCTCGAGGACTGCACGGTGACCTGCGCCGGGGCCGGCGACTGCGCCGACGATCAGGTCTGCGGCACCGACGGCTTCTGCGCGGCGCCGTCGGTGGCCGGCACCTGCGGCCCGCCCGCGGCGATGCTGCACATCCGGATCGAGAAGAAGGGCCGCGTCGTCGTCGTCGAGCCAGCCTTCACCTGCGAGGCGTCCGACAACGCCGGCACCACCTGCGTCCTGCCGATCGCGCGGACCGGCTGGACCGAGCTGCGGGCGGAGCAGACCGACAAGCAGTTCGATCGCTGGACGACGACGCGGTGCGGCGGCCAGCCGCCGACCTGTCGCTTGATGATGGGCGACGACTCGATCGAGGTCGGCGCCAGGTTCGACTGATCTCTCTCGCACAAGCAAAGGAGTCCAATGGCCACGACGAAGCAGCCCGCGGCGGGCAAGGCGACCACCGAGCTCGGCCGCGGCGGCGAGCTGCACCAGCGTGCCGCCGACGGCGACGCGGTGCTGACGACCAACCAGGGCATCCCGATCTCCGACGATCAGAACACCCTCACCAGCGCCCCGCGCGGGCCGGCGCTCCTCGAGGACTTCGTCCTTCGCGAGAAGATCACCCACTTCGATCACGAGCGCATCCCCGAGCGCATCGTCCACGCTCGCGGCTCGGGCGCCCACGGCTACTTCGAGCCGTACGCGGGCGCGAGCAAGTACACCCGCGCCCGGTTCCTCGCCGATCCCGGCAAGCGCACACCGGTGTTCGCGCGGTTCTCGACGGTCGCGGGCGGCGCCGGCTCGATCGACACGCCGCGCGACGTCCGCGGCTTCGCGGTGAAGTTCTACACCGACGAGGGCGTGTTCGATCTGGTCGGCAACAACATCCCGGTGTTCTTCATCCAGGACGGCATCAAGTTCCCGGACCTCGTGCACGCCGTGAAGCCCGAGCTCCACCACGAGATGCCGCAGGCTGCTTCGGCGCACGACACGTTCTGGGACTTCGTCGGCCTCGTGCCCGAGTCCCTCCACATGGTCCTGTGGGTGATGTCGGACCGCGCTCTGCCGCGCAGCTACCGGATGATGGAGGTCTTCGGTGTCCACACGTTTCGACTCGTGGACGCCGATG
>JAYTAJ010000208.1:0-1987 GCA_043737575.1 Myxococcales bacterium
CGACCTCGTCGAGGAACGCGAAGCCGAGGAGGCCCCAGCCCCGCGCGTGCATGGGATCGGTCGGCTCGTCGACGTGCCAGGCGGCGTGGGGCACCGACCACGGCGCGTCGGGCAGGGGCAGGTTCGGCGCGGCGAGGCCGCCGTGCTGATCGGCGACCGGCGCCCAGACGTCAGGGCCGAACACCGCGTCGACCGCGGCGGCGACGGCGGCGTCGAGGGGCGCGAACGCGGCGCCGCGCCCGACCTCCCACAACCGCGGCTCGGTGCCGGGCGCGGGACGCAGCGCCCCCGCCAGCTCGACCAGCGGCAGGGTCGCCAGCAGCGCGTGGAGGTCGGCGCGCATCGCCGCGACGTCGGCGCCGCGCACCGCGTCCGGAACCCGGACGAGGCCGTCGATCTCGAACGCGGCGCGTCGCTCGACGTCCATGGCGCGCGAAGGTCCACCACGGCGCGCCCGTGCGCAAGCGCTCCGCCGCCGCGGCGAAACGGAGTAGCCTCGGGGCATGATCCGCGCCGTCGTCCTCGCCGCCGCCCTCGCCGCCTCGATGATCGCCTGCAAGCAGGAGGAGCGCGCGGCGACCCAGCCTGCGCCTGCCGCGCCCGCCGCGAAGCCGGTCGAGCCCGCGCCCGCGGCCGCGCCGGTCGCTGCCGCGCCGACCAAGCCGGTAAAGATCGACCCCCGCACCCTGCCCGCGCCCGGCATCGCGCCGCCGCCCCTGGCCGCAGGTGCTACCGTCGCGGGCATGTGGGACCTCCCGATCAAGACCCTGCGCGGCCAGCCGTCGTCCCTCGCGGCGCACCAGGGCAAGGCCATCCTCGTCGTCAACGTCGCCTCCGAGTGCGGGCTCACGCCGCAGTACGCCGGCCTCGAGGCGGTCCACGCCAAGTACGCGCCGAAGGGCTTCACCGTCCTCGGCGTGCCGTGCAACCAGTTCGGCGGCCAGGAGCCGGGCACGCCCGAGGAGATCGAGCAGTTCTGCTCGACCGAGTTCGGCATCACCTTTCCGATGACCGAGAAGATCGACGTCAACGGCGCCAACCGTCACCCGATCTACCAGGCGCTGACGCCGCTCGCCGACGCGGGCGGCTACACCGGCGACGTCCGCTGGAACTTCGAGAAGTTCTTGATCTCGGCCGACGGCACCCAGATCACGCGCTTCGATCCGAAGGTTGCGCCCGACGATCCGGCGCTGCTCGCCGCGATCGAGGCCGCGCTGCCGAAGTGATCACTCGAACAGGATGACGCTCGCGGCCCACGCCGCGCCGCGCCCGAGGTAGTCGCGGCGCAAGGCCGCCAGCGCCGCGGCGGGCTCCTCGCCGTTCGCGAGCCGGGTCCGCAGCGCGTCGAAGAACGCCGCGGCCTCGGCGTCGGCGATCTCGACGGTCGGCGCGATCACCGCGCGGGCGCCGGCCTCGAGGAACGCATCGGGCAGGCTCCAGCGCTTGTGCTGGAACGGCGCGCCCGCGGCGGCGCGACACGCGGCGAGCACGATCACGGGCGCCGCGGTCAGCTTGCTGCGGCGGACCTCGGCCGCGGTCAGCGCCCAGCGATCGTCGACGTCGGGCGACAGCGCCAGGAACGACGCGTCGGCGATGCCGACGTCGACCTGGCCGTGGACGTGGAGCTCGACGTAGGTCGCGTCAGCCAGCGCGGCGAGGACACCGCTCGGCGTCGCGGCGGCGCCGCGCACCATCGTCGCGTCGGCCACGACCCGCGCGGGGGCGAGGGCGGGCAACGCCAGCGCCGCGGGTGGCAGCGCGTCGCCGACGATCACCTCGCGGCGCGCCGCGATCGGCGCGGCGGTCGGCGCGGCGCGGCCGAGGAACGCCCACGGCAGCGCGGCCGGCAGCAGATCGGCGCGGCCGTGCATCGGCGGTCGCGCGATCACCGCGACCCGCGGGCACGCGGCGACCGCGGCGCGCACCGCGGCCGGCACCAGGGTCGCGCCATCCCACGCGATCGCCGCCGCGACCCGGCTCTCGGCGC
>JAYTAJ010000209.1:0-1985 GCA_043737575.1 Myxococcales bacterium
CGTCGTAGTTGCCGTCGTCGTCCTCGTCGGTCCAGGTCTCGGTGATGGTCGGCGTGAAGATCCGCGCCGCGGCGCCGACCTCGAGCGTGCCGTCGCCCGCGCTCGCGCAGTGCGGCGCGCCCGGGCAGATGTCGTCGGGCTGATCGAAGCCCTCGAGCCGCGCGTCGATGCCGGCATCGGCGCCCGCGCCGCCGTCGTCACCGCACCCGATCAGACCGAGCAACACCAGACCGATCGCGAGGCGCTTCATCGCGTCGGGCGTACCGCAGCCGCGGCGGCGAGTAAATCGCTATCCGATCGCGCACGACACGCCGGTCCCGCGGATCGCGCAGTAGCCGCCCGGGTTCTTGTGCAGGTACTGCTGGTGGTAGTCCTCGGCGTAGTAGAACGGCGGCGCCGGAACCAGCTCGGTGGTGATCGGCGGGAAGCCGGCGTCGGTGAGCCGCAACCCGAAGGCGCGCCGCGACAGCTCGGCGGTGTCGCGCTGATCGTCGTCGAACGTGTAGATGCCCGAGCGGTACTGGGTGCCGACGTCTCCGCCCTGCTGCATGCCCTGGGTCGGATCGTGGCTATCCCAGAACACGCCGAGCAAGGTCGCGAAGTCGACCTTCGCCGGATCGTAGACGACGCGCACGACCTCGTTGTGCCCGGTCCGCCCCGAGCAGACCTCCTCGTAGGTCGGGTTGGGCGTGAGCCCGCCCGCGTAGCCAACCGCGGTGGTCCACACCCCCGGCGCCTGCCACAGCTTGCGCTCGGCGCCCCAGAAGCAGCCGAAGCCGAACATCGCGTGGGCGAGCCCGTCGGGGAACGGCGGCGTCATCGGGGTCCCGAGCACCGCGTGGCGCGGCGCGACCGCGATCGGGGTGGCGCGGCCGGGCAGGGCCTCGTCGGGCAGCGGCAGGCGGAGCTTGGCGGGATTGGCGAACCTCATGGGCCCCAGCATACGGCGCGATCGCGCGATCGGTTACTGTCCCCGCGTGATGCAGCTCCTCGGCCTCGCGGGCAGTCTGCGCCGCGGTTCGCACAACCGCGGGCTGCTGGTCGCGCTGGGCGAGGCGATGCCCGAGGGCGCGTCGCTCACGCTGTTCGATCGCCTCGCCGAGCTGCCGACCTTCGATCCCGACCAGCGCACCGATCCCGAGCCGGTCGTGGCGTGGAAGGCGGCGATCGCCGCGGCCCAGGGCCTGGTGATCGCGACGCCCGAGTACAACTACAGCCTGCCCGGCGTGCTGAAGAACGCGATCGACTGGGCGTCGCGACCGCCGTCGCAGTCGCCGCTGCGCGGCAAGCCGGTCGGCATCGTCAGCGCCGCGTCGGGCATCAGCGGCGGGATGCGCGCGCAGTACCACCTGCGCCAGATCCTGGTCTACACCGACTCGCCCGCGATGATGCAGCCCGAGGTGATCGTGCCGCTGTCGTACACCCGCTTCACCGACGGCGTCTTGACCGACGACGCGACCCGCGTCCACCTCCGACTGTTCGCGACCGCGCTCTTGTCGTGGGTCGCGCGCTTCACGCGAGCATGATCACCGCGGCCACCGCCGCGACGACCAGCACGATCGCGACGATCGCGAGCACCAGCCCGGTGCGATGCTGCCGCGTCGTCTGGGTCGCCGCCGCGGTCGTGCCCGAGCCGATGATCGCGACCGGCGCGGTCGGCTCGGCCGGCGGCCGCGGCACCATCACCGGTCGTCGCCCCGAGTCGGGCAGGCTGGGATCGACGCCGACCGGTGGGCGCACGGCGATGCCGACGCCCATCACGGTCTTGTTGACCGAGATCGGCGACGGCGGCACCACCGACGGCGGCGGCGGCACGCTCGCCGAGCCCGGCCGGTTCTGGGTCGGCGGCCGGCGGTTGCGGTTGACCGACGGCGGCGTCACCACGACCCGCGGGTTGGCGCCGGTCTCGATCACCGACGCCGGCACCGCCGCGACGTCGAGCGGCCCGGTCGGACGCGCGGTCGACATCACCGGCATCGGCCCGG
>JAYTAJ010000210.1:0-10700 GCA_043737575.1 Myxococcales bacterium
GGCATCGGCTTCACCGAGAAGCCCCTCGATCGCGCGGTGCTCGGCGATCTGCGCCTCCACGGCCGCGCCCGTATCGCGGGCGCGCCTGGCTCGCGCGGCCTCGCCGCCGCGATCGCCGCCGCGATCACCCTGCCGACCGGCGACGACGGCGACTTCGCGGGCGAGGCCGGCTGGATCCTCGGCTGGGGCCTGCGGGTCGGCTACCGCAGCGACGACGTCGTGATCGCGGGCGGCGCTGGCCTTCGCGTCCGCACGCAAGAGGTGGTGCTGCTGTCGCCCGCGCGGCCCCACGGCAACGAGCTCACCGCCAGCCTCGGCGTCGCGGTCCGCGCCGGCCCCCTCGGCCGCCAGTTCGGCGGCGACGATCGCGCGTGGCTGCTCGCCGAGGTCGAGGGCGCGCTCGGCGACGATCCCGGCACCGGCAGCCGCGGTCCGTCGCCCGCCGAGGCCCGCGTCGGCGTCCGCGTCGACGTCGCCCACTGCTGGTCGGTCGGCATCGCCGGCGGCGGTGGCTTCACGCCCGACGAGATCGGCTCGCCCGGCTACCGCCTCGTCGCCCAGGTCACCTTCCACCAGGACCCGGTCCGCGATCGCGATCACGACGGCGTGCGCGACGGCCAGGACGCGTGCTGGCGCGAGCCCGAAGATCGCGACGGCGTCGACGACTGGGACGGCTGCCCCGAGCTCGACGACGACGGCGACGGCATCTTGGACTCCGTCGACGACTGCCCGCGCCAGGCCGAGGATCTCGACGGCTACCACGACGCCGACGGCTGCCCCGAGGCCGAGAGCGTGTTCACCGACCGCAAGGACTGATCAACACAGCGGCTGATCGGGTGGGCACTTCAGCTTCATCCGGTTGCGACGGTTCTCGATCTCGGCCTGGATCGTGCGCTGCTCCTCGCGGATCGCGGTGAGGCGCGCGGCGGCCGCGTCGCGCGCGGCCTGGGTCTTGGCGGCTTCGAGCTCGAGAGTGGCCTCGTCGAACCGCTTGGCGATGTCGTCGAGCTTGTTGCGGAAGCCCTCGACCTCGATCGCGGTCTTGCGCAGCTCCTCCTGGGCCCGCTCGGCGCCCTGGCGTGCCTGGTCGGCCTTGCGCTCCGCCTCCTCGACGGTCTTGGGTTTGGCGGGTCTGGCTTGGTCGTCGGCGGGCTTCTGCTCGCCGCACGCCAGACCCGACACCAACAACGCGGCCGTGACGACCTTGGCGATGCTCATGCCCGCGATGCTAGCTGCTCGGTGCGGCGGCGACTGCGATCGGCACGGCGAGTGTGACGTCACCGTCAGGCGCGAAGACGGTGAGCAGGTAGATGCCGCGGATGGACAGCGTCACCGCGCCGAGGGCGGCGCCGGTCAGCGCGACGGTGCGGCCGGCCGGATCGCGCAGGGTCGCGGCGAGCTGCGACGGCGCGATCACATCCTCGTCGTTCCACACCTGCACCGTGACCGCGAGGCGATCACCCGCATGCGCGTCGCGCGACCAGCTGGCGCGCAGCGTGTAGTCGCCCGCCGAGACCATCGCCCACGGCTCGCCGTTCGGGACGGGCGTGGGCGCCGCGGCGAGGGCGGGGGCCTGCCACGCGAGCGCGTGCATCGGCGGCAGCGCGACGATCGCGATCGCGACCAGGGCCAGGGTCGCCCCGGCGGCGCGGGCGATCCGGGCGAGGCGACGGGTTCGCGGCGCGAGGTGCGCCAGCTCGGCGGCGACGGCGGCGGCGCTCGCGGGCCGGTCGGCGGCGCGCTTGGCGAGGAGCCGCAGCACCAGCGCGTGGAGCGCGGCGGTGCGGGCGTCGGCGGCGGCGGGCAGGGGCGCGGGCTCCTGGCCGAGGTGGGCGAGCTGGATCTCGAGCACGCCGCCGGTGAACAGATCGTGGCCGGCGAGCAAGCGGTAGAGGATGCCACCGAGGCCGTACAGATCGGTCGCGGGTCCGATGGTGTCGCCGAGGACCTGCTCGGGCGCCATGAAGCTCGGCGTGCCCGCGCACCGGGTCGCGCTGGTGGCGGGATCGGTCGGCCCGCGGGCGAGCCCGAGATCGACCAGCACGACGCTGCCGTCGGCGCGGAACATCACGTTGTCGGGCTTGACGTCGCGGTGGATCACGCCGAGGCCGTGGGCCGCGGCGAGGGCGCGCGCGACCGCGGCGCCGATCGCGATCACGTCGAGCGCCGCCCACGGCCGATCGCCGAGCCGCGCCGCCAGGGTGTCGCCCGCGATCCACTCCATCGCCAGCCACGGCCGGCCGTCGTCGAGACGTCCGGCGCTGTGGACCGTCGGGAACATCGACGGCGGCAACCGCGCCGCGATCGCCGCCTCCCGCGCCGCCCGCGCCGCCGCGACGTCGTCGTCGCCGTGGCCGACCTTCACCGCGACCGCGCGGCCGTCGGGGGCCCAGGCCCGGAACACCTGACCGCCGCCGCCGATCCCTGCCGCCGCGCCAAGCCGATACCCGAGACGGGCGAGCTCGGTGGACGTCGACATGCAGGTACGACGGGGCCGGCGCCAGACGATTCACCACACTCGACCGCCGCTTCCCAACCTGACGATTGACCCGGAGTCAGTAGAACCCTAGCCTGGCCCGGCCATGACGCGCGCACCGCTCGCCGTTCGCTTCACCGCCCTCGTCACCGTCGCGGCCTTGATCGGCGCGGGCTGCCACAGCCCCCTCGACGAGACCCGGACCCCGGTCGACGACGGCACGTTCGGCACCACCGTCCTGACGCTGGTGTGCAAGCGCTTCGCCTACGCCGACGACCTCGCCGACGGCGGCACCACCGACGTCCGCGGCGACGCCTACCGCGACGTCTGCCGCCAGGGCGGGCCCGCGCCCGCCGCCGCGACCGCGCGCATGAAGGCGCTCCTGGTCGAGCGCGACCGCCTGATCACCGCGACCGACACGATCTTCCCCGACGGCTTCCTCGGCGATCTCCAGAGCTACCTCACCCGCAACGACTTCCTCGCGATCTACGACGACGACACCGCCCAGGTCGCGATCGACGCGCTGATCGGCTTCCTGCGGCTCATGGCCGACGACCAGCCCACCGTCGACGCCCTCGAGCGCCTCGGCCACCGGGTCGGCTACCGGCCGCTGCGACCCGCGCTCGGCGCGGTGCGCGCGTTCATGAGCTACCCCGAGCTCAACGAATTTCTCCTCACGCTCACGACCGCGATCACCGCAGGCGGCGGCGCGCGCGCCGAGTGGGAGCGCCTGATCGCGGGCGCGGGCGCGAGCCTGCGCGCCGCCGCCGCGCCGCCCACCGACGACGGCAACCGCACGCTGCGCATCGCCCTCGACTTCCTCCTGCGCGAGCGCACGCTGCTCGGCACCTCGGCCTCGGCGCCGCTGGCCCTGCGCGACGGCCGCGGCGTGGTCCAGGTCGTCGCGCCCACCGCCGCGCCGTTCGTCGATCGCAACGCCGATGGCGCCGCCGACGTCGACGCGCTCGGTCAGTTCATCGACACCAGCGGCGCGGTCATCGACGCGCCGTCGCCGTTCGACGTCCCCGCGGGCGACGTCGCGACGCCGTGGCCGCACCGCGATCCGTCGGGCCGCGCCCTGGTCGCGGCCGGCGGCGCGCCGCTGTATCGCTACGTCGATCTCGACTCCACCGTCATGGCCGCGCTGGCCCGCGACGGCATCGCGCTGTTCGATCCCAGCAAGGGCACCGCCCTCGATCTGCTGCGCGGCGCCTCGGCGCTGGTCGGCGCCCGCACCATGGCGACCCGCACCTATCCCAACGGCGAGACCCTCGACTACCGCGGCTACGACACCACCGCGTCGCCGCTGCTCGATCTCGGCCACGGCTACGCCCAGCTGCTGCGCGATCCCAACATCTTCGACACGCTCGCGCTCGGCCGCGAGCTGGTCACCAACCGCGAGCCCGAGCTGGCGCGGCTCACCGAGGCGATCGTCGCCGCGTTCCGCCGCGGCGACAGCCACCCCGAGGCCGTGATCGATCCGGGCGCGCCGCTGTGGGACGACCTGGTGCCGATCCTGCGGCAGATCACCGCGAACCCGACGCTCTTCAACGCGCTGATCGCGGCCCTCGAGCGACCCGAGGTCGGTCAGCTCGGCGAGCGCTTCCGCAAGATGATGGCGTACAAGAACCCGTTCACGATCACGCGCAGCGAGGTGCCCTCGGAGCAGGTGGTGGTCGGCTCGTTCACGACGCTGGTCGACCGCACCGCCAACGACTCCAACGCCAACCGATCGCTGTTCCAGCGCTTCTTGCACCTCATCAACGACTCCAACGGCGCCCGCGCCTGCAACAAGCCCGGCGCCCAGGTCCGCGATCCGTTCCTCGACATCACGCTCGGCACCTACAGCGAGTGCGCGCTGTTCCGCGTCGACAACCTCGCCGTCTTCTACCTGCAGTCGATGGCGTACGCCAAGAACGCGTCGGGCCAGTACGTGTGCGAGACCGCGGCCGGCGCCTTCGACTCGACGACGACCAGCGCGACGCCCGAGGGCTGCGTCGCCCAGGGCCGGCGGCCGCGGCCCAAGGCCAACTTCAACTACCAGTGGGGCGGCTTCGTGTCGGGCTCGCTCGACGTGTTCGGCGGCGACGAGTTTCTCGAGGACACCGTCGGCATCCGCGGCATGCGCAGCCACCCGACCCCGGCCGCGCTCAACCGCGTGCTGTTCCTCGATCCGATGCTGCCGTACCTGACGAACATCATCACGCCGCTGCGCGATCGCGAGGGCGACGAGTATCGCAGCCAGCACGCGGGCACGCTGCCGGTCCTCGAGGTCGAGGGCTTCTACGATCAGATCCGCCCGGTGGTGCAGGCCTTCGCCGACACCAACCAGGAGCAGCTGTTCGTCGATCTGCTCGCGACGTTGCACAAGCACTGGGCGACCAAGCAGTCGACCAACCACCAGTCGACCAGCCCGAGCGCGGCGAACTACGTCTGGGGCTCGGGCGCGATGAAGTACGAGGCGCTGATCGCCGACCAGCTCGCCGACGGCTCGCTGATGGCGGCGCTGACCTCGACCGCGCCCGTGCTCAACCGCGTGATCGTCAACGGCAAGACCTACCAGACCATCCTGCGCCTCGCGACCCACTTCATCCTGTCGCCGCAGCCCGGCCTCGCCGATCGCCGCGGCCGCACCACGTCGACCACGTCCGACGGCCGCGCGATCAACCAGCTGTCGCCGTGGCACCTGCTCGCCGACGCGTACCGCGGCAAGCAGGTCCGGCTCGCCGCCGCGGCCGGGGAGGGCGAGGCGTGGACCCAGTCGGTGAGCGAGCTGGTCGACGTGCTCCTGCGCGGCGTCAACGTGCCGACCGTCGGCTGGCGGTTCCGCAACCCGCGCAGCCGCGGCGTCCTCGACGCCAGCCTCGAGCTGGTCGCCGCGCGGGTCCGCGCCCACGACACCGCGGGTGATCGCGCGCGCTGGCTGTCGACCGATCTGTCGGCCGATCTGCTCGAGCTCGCGACCAGCCCGGTGTTCGCGGGCGCCGCCGACTTCCTCGTGTCGCTGCAGGCCAGCCCCGAGACCCGGACCCAGCTCGACCAGGTGCTGCAGTACCTGGTGAGCGAGGCCCAGGCCAGCGAGTCGTTCGTCGCCGCGCTGACGTCGATCGCCGACCTCGCGCAGATCGCGCTCGACGATCGCGATCTGCTGCCGATCGCGCACCTGCTCGGCGAGGCGATCCGGCCCGAGCGCGGCTGGCTCGAGGCCCACCTCGAATTCGTCAAGCGAGCCCGCTCGGTCGACGACACCAGCGCGCTGGCGCGGATCATGGTGAACCTCTACCGCGAGGCGCGGCCCGGCCGCACCGCGGTCGTCGACCTGATCGATGGGCTGTGCGAGGTGCTGCGGGCGCAGCCGAACGACGATCACGGCGCGCTGCTGACCGCCGCCGACTATCGCTCGATCCTGACCGGCGTCGCCGACTTCCTCGACGAGGAGAAGCGCGGCCTCCGCAAGTTCATCGCCATCATCAAGTCGCGCAATCAGTAGGTCGTCATGCATCGTCCTCGCTTCGTGGCCGCGATCGCGGCCGCCGTCGTCCTGGTCCCGCTGGTCGCCCACGCCGGCGGCATGTACCTCCCGACCCGCGGGGTACGGCCGACCGGCCGGGCCGGCGCCTTCGTCGCGGGCGCCGACGATCTGTCGTCGTTGTGGTTCAACCCGGCCGGCCTCGCGCACCTGACCCGCGGCTCGTTCCTCGCCGACGCCGGCTTCGTCCACCAGTCGATCGACTACACGCGCGTCGACTCGGGCGGCAACGCTCAGCCCACGGTGTCGAACCAGGCGCCCGGCCTGCCGGTCCCGTCGCTCGGCTACGCCCGGCCCGCGGGGCAGCGGGTCGTGATCGCCGCCGGGCTGTGGGCGCCGTACGCGGGGCTCGCGAAGTTCGACGACGACGGGCCGCAGCGCTACTCGTCGGTCGATCTGTCGCGCTCGGTGATCGCGACGATCGGGCTCGGCGCCGCGATCCGCGTGAGCGACAAGCTGCGCGTCGGCGTCACGCTGCAGAACCACGTCGTCGCGATGGCGTCGGACATCGTGTTGTCGGGCTGCCCCGGCCAGACCGTGTGCGCGCCCGAGGATCCCGAGTTCGACTCGCACAACCGCGTCGAGCAGACCCAGCTGTTCGCGCCGTCGGGATCGATCGGCGTCCAGCTCGACGCCACCGACGCGATCACGTTCGGCGTCGCGCTGCAGCTGCCGGTGTCGGTGAGCGGCGAGGGCACGCTGACGACCCGGCTGCCGTCGTCGGGCTTCTTCAACGGCGCGTCGGTCGAGGGCGATCGCGCGGACATCTCGTTCGATCTGCCCGCGACCCTGCGCGCCGGCGTCGAGGTCCGGCCCGGTCGCTGGCGCATCGAGGCCGCGATCGACATCGAGCGATGGTCGACTCATGACGAGCTCTTGATCGAGCCGAAGGACGTCCGCATCGTCAACGCGCCCGGCGTCGGCACCTACGAGCTCGGCCCGATGCACATCCCGCGCGACTACCAGACCACCTACGCGGCGCAGCTCGGCGTCGAGGGCCAGCCGTCGGCGCGCCGCCCGCTGACGGTGCGCGCCGGCTACTCGTTCGAGACCGCGGCCGCGCCCGACGAGTACCTGTCGGTCCTGACCGTCGACGGCAAGAAGCACCTGATCGCGGCCGGCCTCGGCTACCGCCTCGGCAGCTGGACCGTCGACGCGGTGTTCGGCTTCGCGACGATGCCGGCGCGCCACGTCGATCCCGCGGTCGGCCGCGCGCCGCAGCTCAACCCGATCCGCGACGAGGGCGATCCGCCGCTCGAGGTCTTCGTCAACTGGGGCGACTACGCGTCGTCGTGGATCGTCGCGGGCGCCGGCGTCACGAAGACCTTCTGATCAAGCGGCGGCGCGGACCGACTGCGTCGCGCGCAGGTTACCATCGAGCACGGCGAAGGTCGCCGCGCCCGCCGACGTCGCGCCGCCGACGTTGCCGAGCATCGCGTCGACCGACAGGCCGCCCGCGAACCCGGCCCACAGCGCGTCGCCGACCGCGTCGGCATCGCAGCTGCGGTAGGCGCGCGCCGCGATCGCCTGGGCCACCGCCTCGACCAGCCCGCGGCGGATCCGGCCCAGGGACTGCGCCAGGCCGTCGGTCACCTCGGCCGAGAGGGTCGCCCGCAGCTCGGGCCGCGCGACCATCAGCAGCGCCCGCGCCGACTCCGGCTCAGCGGCGCGCCACGACTCCAGGCAGGTCCACGCCTCGCGGGGGTCGCAGGTGGTGCTGACCGCGTCGCCCAGGGTGCCCAGCGAGCGCTCGAGGATCGACAGGTACAGATCCTCTTTCGACTTGAAGTACAGGTAGATGGCACCGACCGAGAGCTGCGCCTGCTTGGCGATGTCCTCGATGGAGGTGCGGGCGAACCCGCGCTCGAAGAAGACCGGGCGCGCGGCGTCCTGGATACGGTGCCGGCGGGCCTGGCGCTCCTGTCGCTTGCGTTCCTGAGGGTTCATCATGACGCGCAGCATCATCCGGGTAACGCGATGTGTCAAGCAACGAGATCGTGGCGGCGGTAGATCGCCTGTCGCGTCGCGAACGTTCACGCCAACATGACCACCATCCCGGCTGCACCGCTCCGCCGCCAGCGCCTCCGCACCGCCGTCGCGCTCGTCACCGCCGCTGGAGCCATCGCCGCCGCCGCGTTGCTGTCGCCCCGCGCCCCGCGCCGCGCCGTGCCGCTGGTGGCCGCGCCGTCGACCGGCTCGACGCTGTTGTCGGCGTCGCTGGTCTCGAGCCACATCCTGACCGGCACCCACGACACCTTCCTCGCGATCTCGCTGACCGCGCCGAACACCGCCACCGTCCGTCGCAGCCCGGCCTCGGTGTCGATCGTGTTCGATCGCAGCGGCTCGATGGAGGGCGAGCCCCTGGCGCAGGCCAAGGCCGCCGCGATCTCGCTGATCGATCACCTCGGCCCCGACGACGAGATCAGCCTGGTCAGCTACTCGACCCACGCCACCGTCGACCTGCCGCTGATCGTCGCCGACGACCGCGGCCGGGCCCGCGCCAAGGCCGCCATCGCCGCGCTGATCGCCAACGGCGCCACCAACATCTCCGAGGGCCTGTCGCTCGGCGCCGACGAGCTGGCCCGCGCCCACACGCCGCTCCACCGCGTCGTGCTGATCAGCGACGGCACCGCCAACGAGGGGATCTACCAGCGCTCGGGGCTGATCGAGCTCGCCGCGCGGCGCGCCGCCAAGGGCGTGTCGATCACCACGGTCGGCGTCGGCCTCGAGTTCAACGAGGAGACCATGGCCGGCATCGCGGTCGCGGGCCGCGGCAGCTACCACTTCGTCGAGGACACCGCGAAGCTGTCCGAGATGTTCGTCGCCGAGCTCGACAGCCTCGGCCAGACCGCGGTCACCGACGGCACCATCCGCATCACCCCCGCGCCCGGGGTCCAGATCGTCGACGTGCTCGGCTACTCCTTCGAGCGCACCGAGGCCGGCGTGGTGATCGTGCCGATCGCCGACCTGCGGCAGAACCAGCGCACCAAGGTCGTGATCCGCGTGGTCGCCACCGTCGGCAAGGTCGCGACCGTCGCGCTCGCCGACGTGCAGTGGAGCTTCCGCGAGATCACCGGCGCGGCGCGCACGCTGACCGCGACCGCGACCGCGACCGTCACCGAGGACGTCCGCGCCGTCGAGGCCGGCCGCGATCGCGACGCCGCGCGCTCGATCGAGCAGGCCCGCACCGCGATGGCGATCGACGAGGCCGCCGCGGCGTACGCCGACGGCGAGAGCGACAAGGCCAACCACATCCTCGAGGCGCGCGCCGCCGAGGGCGCGATCATGGCGCAGGAGCTCGGCGACAGCGGCCTCGCCGATCAGATCCAGTCCTCGACCGGCGCCGCCCAGCGCGGCTTCGCCGCCGCGCCGTCGGCCAGCGCCCCCGAAGGCCGCCGCGCCCTCAAGGACCACCGCGCCGGCGCCTACAAGCTCGCCCGCTGAGGCGCCAACGGGCTGATCGCGACCTGCAGGTCGCGGGTGACGGTGACGAGAGAGCCGACCGGGACATGCTCGGGCATCGGCTCGCTGAGGTCGGGCTTGCGGATCGGCGCGGGCAAGCCCGACGCGACCAGCACGCCGCGGAACGACGGATCGTGGGCGCCGCGCTCGGTGAAGACCCGCAGCGGATAGACCGACAGCGGCGCGGCGATCGCGGCGACGGCGAGGGCTCGGCTGTTGGAGACCGCCAGGTTTGCGAAGGACACGTCGGTCGCGGCGGGCGCGGCGCGGCGGAGGCCGTCGGTGACCAGGGCGATCGCCTCGACGGTGATGCGGGCGAGGGCGGGCATCGCGAGGCCGGCGTCGTCGGTGAGGCCCTGCTCGTAGAGCAGCGCGATCAGCGTGTGCAACGTCAGCTCGCCGACCGAGCGGCCGCGCAGGTTGCGGCGCAGGAACTCGGGCACGCGCGCGATCATCTGCTCGAAGGTGCGCGCGTCCATCGCCGCGGTCGGATCGGCGGCGAGCATCCAGCGGCGGAACCGGAACGGCGGCAGATCCTCGCCGCCGAGCGGCAGCGACCGGGGCGGGCCGCGATCGTCGTCGAGGATCTGGGCGATCACGCAGTCGCTGCGCTGGTCGGCGATCGCGGTCGCGAGATCGAGCGGACCGTCGGCGGGGCGGGGCGTGCGCGCGATCAGCACCTCGCCGCCGTGGACCGACGCCAGGCCCCAGCGACCGATCGGCGACGGCAACGCCAGCGGCAACGGCGCGAGCGCCTCGGCGAGGCGGTCGGGCTGGTTGCACATGCAGGCGACGAGGGTCATCGAGAGCGAGCAGTATAGCAGGCCGCGCAACTCCTCCGTCGGTGGAGATCGCCGCGGCGGCGCCGGTCGGCGAATCAGAGCTGGGTGTCGACGAAGGTCCGGAGTTGCGCGAGCGGCGTGGCGCGGTCGCGCTCGTTCCAGACCTCGTGCTTGAAGCCGGCGAGGACGTGGACCTCGGCGCCGGGCACGGTGCGCGCGATCCGCGCCGCCACCGTCGGGTTGGCGATCGGATCGTCGCCGCCGATCAGCCACAGGGTCGGGATCGCGATCGTCGGCGCCGCGGCGTCGACCCGGGCCTGGGCGGCGCCGGCCTCGGTGAACCAGCGCGCCGACGCGACGTCGTGGCACAGGGTGTCGGCGACGCGGGCCGCCTGCATCGCCGGATCCGACGTGAGGTCGGCCGGGCGCAGCGCGTTCTTCTGCGCGAACG
>JAYTAJ010000211.1:0-1985 GCA_043737575.1 Myxococcales bacterium
GCGTGGAGGCGCTCGAACCGCGGGTCGGCGGCCTCGAGCGCGGCGACGAACTGGGCCTCGTCCATCGCCGTCACCACGGCGTCATCGGCGAGCGCCGTCGCGGAGGTTCCGGCGACGATGGCGACTACCAGCGATAGTAATTGACGCGACAACGACATCCTCCTGCGGGTAGGCATGGGCTAGCCCAGCAACGATTCGAGGGCGTGGTGCAGCGGATCGGCGTGCGTCGCGATCGCGACGACCAGCGCACCGAACCCCGCCAGCCCGAGCGCGCCGAGCGTGTGCGCGGCGCGGTCGCCACGCGGGCGGTCGGCCAGGAGCGCCTCGACCCGGTCGTCGAGGGCACCCGGCCGCGGCGTGAAGCCGGTGGCGCCCGTGGGGATCGACGCGCCGAGGCGACACATCCGCACCATCGCGCTCGCGACCGTCTCGGGGCTGCCGACCACGTCCGCGGCCTCGCGATCGCGCAGCCGCTCGGTCGCGTGCTCCCACCGCGCCAGCCAGGGCGACGGCGTCAGCGGCGCAGCGAACGCGCTCACCACCTCGAGCGCCGCGCGCCACGCCAGATCGCGGTGCCGCACGTGGCCGCGCTCGTGCGCCAGCATCGCCTCCCGCTCGGCCTCGTCGAGGCCGTGCCACGCCGCGCGCGAGGTGTAGATCTGCGGCCGACCGAGCCCCGCCACGAAGCAGAACGCCTGATCGGACTCGACCAGGCGAACGTCGCCCAGCGCCGTGCTCGCCGACCGCAGCCGCCCCACCGCGCGCCGTCCCCGCAACAACGCGCTCGCGAGCAGCGCCAGCCGCACCACGATCAGCGCCGCGGCGCCCACCACCAGCGCGACCGCCCACGGCCGGGTCGCCCACGCCGCGCCGTGAGCGAGGCACAGGTGGGCGTGGTGATCGTGGGCGGGACAGTGATCGTCGCCGACGATCGATCGGATCACGAGGGTCGTCACGACGGTGGTCGCGATCAGCACGGGCAGCGCCGCCGCCAGCGCGGCCACGCGTCGCTCGGCCGCCGCCCCGAGCCGCCGCGTCGCTCCGCCCGCCGCGCGCATCGCCACGACCACCACGGCCGCCGTCGTCCACGCGGTCAGCGCGAACACCAGCGCGAAGCCGATCAGGGTGCCGAGCCCG
The DNA here is from genome assembly GCA_043737575.1 of Myxococcales bacterium. Classification (GTDB taxonomy): domain Bacteria; phylum Myxococcota_A; class Polyangia; order Haliangiales; family Haliangiaceae; genus UBA2376. The sequence goes on from JAYTAJ010000211.1 coordinate 1,138, forward strand.
CTCATCGCTTGGTCCGCCGCGCCGCGATCAGCGACTCGAGTCGATCCAGATTGGCGGTGTCCGAGCCCGCGGCGGCGTCGACGAACGCCGCCAGCACCGGACCGGCGCCGTGCTCGAACAGCGGCGCCAGCGCGGCGTGGACCACGCGCCGCTGGTACTCGGCGCGGTCGATCGCGGGCTGATACACGAACGCCAGCCCGTTCTTGGTCCGCGCCAGGAGCCCCTTCTTGTAGAGGCGATCGAGCGTGGTCATCACCGTCGTGTAGGCCAGCTTGCTGCGACCGAGCTGCTGCTTCACCTCGCGCACCGACAGCGGCGCGCCGGCCCACAAGATCTCCATCAGCCGCTCCTCGAGCTCCCCGAGGACCCGCGACGCATGGGCAAACGATCGCATGACGGAGCCATTGATAACCCGTTAACCTACGAGCGTCAATCGTAGGCCAGCGGCCTGGTAACTGCGGTGCCTGCGCCACGCTGGGGGCCCGCATCCAAGACGCGTGACCACGACCCTGTGTATTATCCGGCCCTGCGCGCCTATCGCGTCCACCTGCTGCTGTTCGTCGTCGGGCTGCTCGGCTACGGGCTCCTGTCGGGCAGCCGGCTGTGGAAGCAGTCGCCCGATCCGCACTTCGTCTACCAGGCCGACGCCTGGCTCCACGGTCGCACCGCGATCGTGCCGTCGCCGACCAAGGGCGACGACTGGGCCAAGGTCGAGACCGTCGTCCTCCGCGACGGCCGCGAGGTCCGCGGCCGCCGCTTGCACACCCGCCCGGTGTTTCGCACCACGCGCGCGGTCGAGATCCCGCTGACCGAGGTCGCGTCGAGCAAGGGCGTGATCCACTACGTGT
>JAYTAJ010000212.1:0-10698 GCA_043737575.1 Myxococcales bacterium
GGCGGCAGCGCGACGCCGGCGTCCACGCCGCGCGAGCCTTCGACCACCGCCACCGACGACCCATCGTGTCCGGTGACCGTGCCAGGCACGTCCGTGACCGTCGAGGACACGTCGACGGGTGCCGCGCTGGTGTTCGTCACCACGGGTGACGTCAGCGAGCTGCGCCGTCGCGTGACGGCGATGGCCACGATGCATAACGACCACCACGGCAAGATGGGCCCACTGCCGACGGGAGAGGAGGCCGGTGGCGGCGGCCACGCCGGGCACGACATGGCAGGGATGGATCACTCGAACATGAACCACGCAGCGGGTGGCGAGCACGACGGCCATGCCGGCGGGATGATCTCGATCCACTCGAAGGCCGCGGAGGAAGACATCGAGGGCGGTGCCAAGCTGGTGGTCACGGCTGCCCCGTCCGACATCGCTGCGCTGGGCGATCAACTGCGCATGCACGCGAAGCACCTCGCCGCCGGAACCTGCAAGATGGACGGTGCCGCGTCGGGCCACACGCCGGACGGTGGTGGCCACGACGGTCACGCAGGCGGCGGGCACAGTGCGGTTCCGGTGGAGCCGGCGGCGCCGGACCCGGCGAAGGTCAAGGCCGAGCTCCTGGCGACGGAGACGAGCGCGTACCAGGCGGCCAAGCCGGTCTTCGAGAAGTACTGCGCGAGCTGCCACCAGCAGGGCGGCAAGAAGGCGACCGCGAAGAAGCTCGGTCACTTCGACATCACGTCGTATCCGTTCGCCGGCCATCACGCGATGGAGGTCGGCGCCACCGTCAGGAAGGTGCTGGGCATCGGCGGCGGCAAGCCCACGATGCCGATGGGCAAGCCGGGGATCGTCAAGGGCGACGAGCTCGCGCTGATCGCGGCCTGGGCCGACGCGTTCGATGCGTCCCACACCGGCGGCGCTCACGAAGGCATGGAAGGCGACGAGCACAAGCACTGAGCGGCCTCTGTCGGCGACGCTCAGGGCCGGTGCTTGAAGTCTTCCGACCGCACGCCGTAGCGCTTCATCAACCGGTGCAAGCTCTCGCGCTCCATGCCCGCGCGTCGCGCAGCCTCGGTGACGTTGCCAGCGAGCTCGCGCATGAGCGCGATCAGGTACTCGCGCGAGGCTCGATCGCGCGCGAGATCGACGACCTCGCGATAGGAGAGCTGGGTCTCGCTGCCCCGGGTCACGCGGGGCCGGTGCACCGCTCCGACCTCGTCGGGTAGGAACTCGAGCTCGATCCGCGGGCCATCCGTCACGGCGATGGCGCGCTCGATCGCGTTCTCCAGCTCGCGGATGTTGCCGGGCCACGGGTACTGGACGAGCGCCGATAGCGCCTCCGGCGTGAAGCCCTGAGGCTTGGTCTCGCGCCGGGCCGCGTGCCGCTCGAGGAAGTGCGCCGCCAGCGCCGGGATGTCCTCACGTCGATCGCGCAGCGGCGGCAGGTGGAGGTGGAGCACGTTGAGCCGGTAGTACAGATCCTCGCGGAACTGGCCGGCGGCGCCGCGGGCCTTCAGATCCACGTTCGACGCCGCGATGACGCGCACGTCGACGGCGCGCTCCTCGGTCGCTCCGACGCGACGGACCTGGCGCTCCTGCAGAACCCGGTTGAGCTTGACCTGCATGGCCAGCGGCAGATCCGCGATCTCGTCGAGGAAGATGGTGCCGCGGTCGGCCTCCTCGAACAGCCCGTGTCGATCGGCGGTCGCGCCCGTGAAGCTGCCGCGGACGTGTCCGAACAGCTCGCTCTCGATCAGCGCCTCGGGGATCGCGCCGCAGTTGACCGCCACGAACCGGGCCGACGACCGGTCGCCCGAGGCGTGGATGGCGCGCGCGACGACCTCCTTGCCGGTGCCGCTCTCCCCGGTGACCAGCACGGTCGCCTCGCTGCCCGCGGCGCGTTGGACCAGCGCCAGCACGGGCGTCATCGCCGGGCTGCGCGCGACCAGGTTGCCGATCCGGTGGGTGCCCGCGAGCGCGCGCCGCAGGTCGCGTGCCTCCTGGCGGAGGCGCCGCCGCTCGAGAGCCCGCTCGACGATCAGCAGGGCCTCGTCGGGTTCGAACGGCTTGGCGAGGTAGTCGTAGGCGCCGAGGCGGATCGCCTCGACGGCGGCGGGCACCGTCGCGTAGGCGGTCATGAGGATCACCTCGACGTCGGGATCGTGCGCCAGCGCTTCGCGCAACACGGCGACGCCATCGGCGCCCGGCATGCGGATGTCGGTCACGACCACGTCGAAGTCATCGGCGCGCACGAGCGCGATCGCCCGCGCGCCGTCGCCTGCGGTGGTCACTTCGAAGCGATCCTCGGGCAGGATCCGGCGGAAGAGCTTGGTGAAGTTCTCCTTGTCGTCGCACACCAGCACGCGCGCCTTGGTCATGCCGCAGGCTCCCGGCGGTCGCTCAGCGGCAGCCAGAGGGTCGCCCGCGTGCCGCCACCGTCCTGGCGTGCTTCGATCTCGACGTCGCCGTGGTGTGCGCGCGCCAGCGTCCGCGCGATCGCGAGCCCGAGGCCGTGGCCGCGAGCCCGCGTGGTGAAGAACGGCTCGAACAGGCGTGCGCGGGTCTCGGCCGCGATCCCGGGCCCGCTGTCGTCGACGTGCACGTACGCGCGATCGTCGACCGTCTCCCAGGACACCCGCACCGCGGTGCCCGCAGAGGTCGGGTCGCGCACCGCCTCGACGGCATTTCCGAGCAGGTTCGACACGATCTGGCGCACCTTGCTCTCATCGGCAGGCACGCGCAACGGCGCCTCGTTACCGAGCTCGATCGTGACGCCATCGGCCTGGCCGCTCTCCTCTAGTCGCGCCGCGGCCTCGCGTGCGACATCGCCGAGGTCGACCTCGTTGACGTCCAGGCGGACCGGGCGCGCCAGATCGAGGAGACCCGCCACGATGACCTGACACTGGCGGACCTCGTCCTCGATGATGCGCAGCTCCTCGCGTCCCGCCAGCGTGGCGTCACGTCGCAACAGGGCCAGGTAGCCGAGGATGACGCCCAGGGGGTTGTTGATCTCGTGCGCCACGCCCGACGCGACCTGGCCGATCGACGCCAGGCGGTGGCTCTCGAGCGCTTGGGCCTGGTGCTGCGCGAGATCGCGCGCCATCTGATCGAAGACCCGCGCGAGCTCCGCGAGCTCGTCGTGACCCGACATGGCGATCGTGGCGCCCAGATCACCGGTGCCGATACGCATCGCGCCGGCACGGAGAGCCGCCACCGGCCGCGAGATCGATCGCATGAGGTGCGCGCCGACGCCCGCGGCCATCGCGATCGCGAGCGCGAAACAGATGATCACGGCGAGGCGAGCGCGCGAACGGATCCGTTCGGCGCCGTGCTGCGCGCGTTCACTCGCGGCCTCCAGCGACCGGTTGAGCTGCTCGTTGAGGGCCACGACTCGCTCGACCGGGCGCTCCGTCATCTCGTGCAGCTCGGTCACCCTCCCGCGCTGCTCGCTCATGACCACCGGCACGACGACCTCGCGGAACTGTCGGTCGCTCTCCTCGACGAGCCGGGCGATCTCCTCGGCGCGCTTGGCGTCCTCGCCCGCGTTGACGGCGTGCCGGAGGTGGGCCGTTGCCGCGCGGGCGTCGGTCGCCACCGCCTCGTAGTGATCGAGGTGCGAGTCGTTCCACTCGAGCAGCGTGTGCGCCTGGTGGATGTACTGCTCGCGGGCCATCGCGGCGGCGTGGTGCCCCGCGTGCTTCACGCGATCGAGACGCGCCACCTGGCGCTCCGCGGCACCGATCCGTCCGAGCGCGGCGATCATCACGACCAGCGCCAGTGCGAAGAGGAGCAGCACCGCGCCGAACGCCACGACGATCCGGCGTGCGGTCGTCCATCGGGTCCATGCGCGCGCCGGAGGTGCCATGGCCACCATCATGGCGCGGTGGTCAGGAGGAGGGCGCTGCGCGACAGCGCGAAGGCCTGGCCGGCGGTGAGCACGGTGCCGTCCTCCATGAGGTTGTCGACGCCGGCCGTGGTGTCGTCGAGCGGGTCGTCATACGTCGTGCCGGAGATGCCGACGTTCTGGACGTGCTGGAGCGCCAGAAAGTGCGCGACCTCGTGGGCGGTCACGCGCGCCGAGTCGATCGACCGCTGACCGCCGGCGATCACGACGCCGTAGTAGTAGCTGCCGCGCAGGGGCGGACCCGGCGTGCCCAGCGACAGCCCACCGACCCCACTGGGCAGCGCCTCCACGAGGAAGACGTCGATGCCCGGACCATCGGCGCTGGTGACGAGGGCCGTCAGCCGTGCGGCCTGGCTGTCCGGACGCTCCTGCGGCTCGCTGAACTGGGTGATCTGCTCGAGGTCGGTCCCGGTCAGCCGCTCGACTGACCCGACGGTGACGGTGATGTCAGCCTGCGCGAAGATCCGCTGCAACTCGGTCATGAACTGCTCGGTGTTGGGCTCGAACAGGGTGTCCGACACGACCACGAAGTTGATCGGCAACACGTTGGCGCCGTCGTCCTCCGGCATGAGGATGCGGACCGTGATCGGGCCCGGCATGTCCGAGGCGACGCGAAGCGTAGCCGGGCCGCTCACGATCTCCTGACCGGGACGGTACGGGTAGACGTGGGTGAACGTCCCGAGCCGGATCGACTGCAGGAGCTCGCCCGGCATCTCGCCGATCTGCTCGTCGAGGTAGCTGGCCCGCATCAGGGCGCCGGGCGGCCCCGCAGGCAGCGCCACCTGATCGACGGCGCGGCCGAACGTGTACTGCCCGAGCGCGTAGAGCGCGTCGCGGCGGCCCTCGACCACGACCGTCACCGACCGCGTGCCGGGCGGAACCTCGAAGCCGACCTCGGGTGATCGGCCGTCGGCCTCGACGACCGTCTCGACCCGCACCTCGCGCGGCGGGGGACCGCTCGGCTCGTCGCTGCAAGCCCAGAGCAGTCCGCACGCGATCAAGAAGCCGAGGCGCATCCCGCTTGCTTCGCCGCTACCGGGGCTCCTGTCAACGGTTCGTCGTACGTCGAACGGTAACCGTGGCGGTCACAGGCCGGTTCCGGGCTACCACCGAAGGATGTCTGCCCGACCGGGCACTCACGGGCGATGAGAGCTCCGCGCTGGATCTGCACCCTGCTCCTGCTCTGTACCGGCACCGGCGTGGCTCGGGCCCAGTGGGGGCCGGAGACACCGATCAGCGCGCTGCCCGGGGACGTCTGGGGTGAGGGCATCGCGACCGCGGGGTCGACGGTGCACGTGGTGTACGGCACCGACGAGGTGCGCTACCGCAGCTCGTCCGACGAGGGCGCGACGTGGAGCGCGGATCGGCGGGTCGGCGACGGCACGCTGCACCTGACCGATCCGCTGATCGCCGATGGCGACGACGTCTGGGTGATCGTGCTGAAGGACCTCCAGGTGGTCTCCGACTGGTGCTGCCCGCGCGACAACGGCAACATCTACCTCCTGCGGTCTCGGGACCGGGGCCAGACCTGGGATCCGCCGATGCAGCTCTCGACCGGACGTGGCGCGTTCCGGGTCTCCATCACCTATGCGGCGGGCCGCCTGCACCTGGTGTGGATGGACTACCGGAGCGGCGCCTGGGACACCCACTATCGGCGATCGATCGACCGCGGCGCGACCTGGGAGCTCGAGCGACGGATCGCGCTGTCGGCCGGGACCTTCGGCGCCGAGCGACCGCAGATCGCAGCGCAGGGGGACGCGGTACACGTCACGATCTGGGACGATCGAGGTGGCAACCCGCCGTGCACGGCGGGGACGTTCTCGTTCGCGAGCTGTCCGGACGTCTTCTACATCGGCTCCAATGACGGCGGCGCGACCTGGGGACCCGAGGTGCGCATCGCGAATGCCGGCGCGTTCTTCGCCGGGCGCAACGACATCGCGGCGGCGACCCCGTCGAACGTCGTCATCAACTACAACCGCAACGTCACCAGTGCGCAGGGGCAGAAGATGTTCGTGCGTCGCTCGACGAACGGCGGCTCGACGTGGGAGCCCGAGGTCCAGCTCACCGCCACGCCCGGCGAGTCCGACCACGGCTCGATCATCGGCTACGGGAGCGCCGTCCACCTCGCGTGGCACGACTCGCGCGTGGCCGGCAACCTCGAGATCTACTACCGCGGGTCGTCGGACGGCGGCGCGACGTGGGACGCCGAAGAAAGGGTGTCGTCGGGCGCTGCCGGTGATTCGTCGACGCCGCTGCTTGCGGTGAGCGCCGGCTATCTGCATGCGCTGTGGCTCGACCGCCGCGGCGGTTCGTACCAGATCTACTATCGTCGCCGCGCCGTGGCTGCGCCGCCGATCCCGATCGACGCGGGTGTCGATGCCGCGGAGCCGACCGACGCCGCCGGCGAGGACCTCGACGCAGCGGGCGAGGCACCTGACGCGGGCGCCGGCACCATGTCGGGAGAGGGGGCCGGCTGCGGTTGCCGATCGTCGGGTGGCGTGGGCACCGCACCCGCCGTCGGATTGATGGCGTTGATGCTTCTGCGCAGGCGCCGCCGCCCGATCGCGCCTTCATGAGCACCGGCGCGTACGAGACCGCGCGTCTCCCCCTCGCCGGCCTGCAGTTCATCGTGTACTGGGAGAGCGGGATGGACCACGAGCCCGCGATGGACCACGGCGAGGGTCTCCAGCGTAGGCAGTAGCCGGCGACGTACGCGAATCGGCGCCGATCGGCGCCGCAACGGCCGCGCCCGGATGCAACTAGCGGCGCGCGCGCGGCATCGGCTATGGTCTACGGATGATGTACCGCATCGGTTCGTCGCTCGTCGTGGTCGCCGCGTTGGTCGGGGTCGATCCTCGGCTGGTCCGCGCCGGCGGCGCTTGAGCGGGTTGAAGCAACCCCAACCTCCCGGTCGGGAAGGTCGATGACGAGACGCTCGTACCCGGGCAGGTGGTGATCCGCCTGGCCGGCCTGGCGACCTACGCGCAGACAGAGCACGACGATCATGACGAGGTGGTCGGTCGCGGCGAGATCGACGTCGTGCACGACCAGCGCCTCGTCATCAGCGAGACCCGCCTCGGCGTCGACGTCGGGCTGACACGGCGGTTGGGCGTGTCCCTTGTCGTGCCGATCCGCGTGGTATCGAGCTCGATCCGCTACCTCGATGCTGGCGGCGCCGAGGTCGAGCTGACTCGTCCCGGCATCCACCACCGCACCGAGACCGTGTCCGGGCTCGGTGATCCGATGGTGCTCGGCTCGGTAGCCGGCGGCCTCGGCGGTCTGCGCTGGACCGCGCGGATCGGCGTCACCATTCCGATAGGCACGACGGAAGAGGATCCGTTCGTGCTCGGCGACCTGGACCTGCCGCACCAGCACCTCCAGCTCGGCACCGGCACCGTCAACCCGGTGCTGGCGCTCGAGGCGTCGCGCACGTGGGGGCGGTGGCGGCTCGGCGGCTTCGCGTTCACGCAGCAGAGCGTCTACGCCAACGGCAAGGGCTACCAGGCGGGGGATCGCTACGCCGGGGGCGTGACCGCCCGCCGCGGCGTCGGCCGCTGGAGCGCGCGCGGCGGCGTCGAGGTCCAAGGTGAGACCGCCGAGCGCTGGGACGGCGTCGTCCACACCGACGACGGCAACCGTGGCCGGTTCGACGCGATGCTCTCCGCCGGCGGCTCGTGGTCCGCGACCGATCGCCTCTCGTTCGATCTGGCAGTGAAGGTGCCGGTGGTCACGCACGTCGTCGGCGGGCAGCTCGCGATGCCGGCGATCGTGGAGCTCGGGGCGTCCTGGTCGTTCGGGAGACCGCGAGCCGCGGCGCCGCCACACGCGCACGGCGATGAGCACGACCACGCGCACGGTGATGCGCACGGTGACGCGCACGGCGACGCGCACGGTGACGCGCATGGCGACGAGCACGCACATGGCGACGAGCCTGTCGCTGATGCGGCCGCGCATCCCGACACCGCCGGCCTCGACGTCGTCGATGTCGGTCCGCCGGGCGCCGCCGTCGAGCTGGTCCCGGTTCCCGGCAAGGTGACGATCTTCGACTTCTGGGCGACTTGGTGCGAGCCCTGCAAGCTCCTTGAGCCCGCACTGATCGAGCTGGCCCGCGCGCACCCCGACACCGTCGCGATCCGGCGCATCGACGCGGTCGACTGGGACTCCGCGGCGGTCGCTCGGCACCTGACCCCCGGGGGATTCAACCTGCCCCACCTCAAGATTTACGATCCGACCGGACGGCTCGTGCTCGAGCGGAGTCCCGCACCCGGAAAGCTGGACGAGCTGATCGACGAAGTGCGAAACATCGTCGAGCCGCCGGCAGCGCCGCTGCCACCTCCCGTCCAGGCGACGCCGACCGTGGCGCCGCCGGTGCTGCCGGCGCCTCCGGCCACCCGGGCTCCACGTCGCGCGGCACGCCCGAGACGCGTCCACATCGTCGTCACCGAGCATGGCTTCGAACCGGCCAACATCACCGTCCCGAAGGCGACGCCAGTGATCCTGGTCTTCGAGCGGCGGACCGATCGCACCTGCGCCACCGAGGTGGTGTTCCGGGACGGCGGAACGCGCAGCGAGACCAAGCTCCCGCTGGGGCAACGCGTCGAGATCCGCCGGACCTTCTCGGAGGCCGGCCCCGTGACCTACGCGTGCGCGATGGACATGATCGTCGGCACGATCAACGTCGAGTAGGCCGCCCTGGTGCCGACCTCATCCCATGTGAATCGCGACTCATCGAACGCGCGAACCCTCCCTCCCTGCAGATGCCACGATCGACGTGGGGTCGCATCAGCGTACGAGCTGAAGCAAGGCAATAGCCGCGGCCATCGCGAGCGCGACGATCAGCCACAGCGCGCGAGATCGGCGCTGGCCCGGCGGGTCGCAACAGCTCTTCATCGCAGGGGAAGCCTAGCGCGGAACGACGGAGTGTCCGTCACGGCGCCCCACGACGTTCCGAGAGACACGACGAGCCCGGTCGCGAACGAAGCGACGCAGAGCGGGACGATGACTGAGCTGGTGGCGACGACTCGATGGTTGCCCGGCGCGCGTACGTCTCGTCGTCGAGGACGTAGGTGGCGGGCATCGACCTCGGCGCGGCCCCTCGTCCGAGCGACATGCGGTCAGGTGGCGGAGGCGCCGGCGATAGGGGCGCGGAAGACGATGCCGTTGGGAGCCGCGCCAACGGGCACGGTCGCCTGCACGCTCCGCGTCGCGCTGTCGAGGACCGTGACCGTCCCGGCCGCTTGGTTGGTGACGTAGGCGGTGGTGCCGTCGTCGGAGAACACGATGGCGTGCGCACCGGCCCCGGTCGGCACGTCGGCCACGCGGGTGTCCGCGCCTGCGGCGTACACGACGACCTTGCCGCCGTCGGTGTCGGTCACCCACAGCTCGCCGTTCGGCGCGACGGCAGCGAAGGCCGGCGTGAAGCCAAGGTCGTAGGTGCGAACGACCGCGAGCGTCGCGGGATCGATCGCGCTCAACGTCCGGTCGAGCTCGTTGTCGACGTACATGATGCCGTCCCGTCCCGGCCATGCGCCGACCGGCGTGCGCCCGACGGCGATCGTCTGCACAGCCTGCTTCGACGCGACATCGAAGACAGAGATCGAGCTCTCCCCGCTGTTGGCGACAAAGGCGCGCGAGCCATCCGGCGTGAACGTGACCTCGGCCGGCATCGCGCCGGCGACCAGGGTCTGGCGTGGTGCCAGCGTCGTCGCATCGAGCACGACCACGGAGCCGGGCTCGGTCATCTGCGAGGTCCAGACCTCGGCGCCGCCCGGCGCGAAGATGGCGTTGTGGTTCGGCCCGTCGAGATCGGCGACCGCCAGCGTCGTACCGGTCGCCGAGTCGAGCTTCATCACCGCACCACCGCCGCCATGCCCGCCGTGCCCGCCGCCGTCGTGGCCCGCCGACAGGTCGACGCCGGGCACCGCGACGAGCAAACTCGCGCCGTCGACGCTGGCGTAGATGTGGTGGGGATACGGGGCGCTCGTCAGCTCGATCGTGCCGGCGACTGCGCGGGTCGCGGCGTCGATGACGGTGATCGAGCTGTCGGCCCCGTTCACGACGAAGAGGGCGGCGCCGTTGAAGGCGGGGATGGGTCGGCTCGACGGTGGCGACGTCATGTCGTGTCCGCACGCGGCCGTGGCAGCCAGCGCGCTCGCGAGGAGCCAGCTCGCGCGGGCGATCACAGGGTCGCCTGGTAGCGCGCGAGGTGGTCGGCGTTCGCGAAGTACAGGACCGCGCCCTTCGCATCCTGCGCGATGACGGCGGTGGCCTTGTCGACGACCTCGCCCGTGATCGGATCGGTCGCGGTGCGTGCAGCGGCATCGGTCTGCAGGCGGCCTTTGCACATCTCGCAGCAGCCGTAGTAGGTCTTGCCGCCGACCTCGATCGGGATCTGCGGCTTGCCCATGAACTGATTGTTCACCATGCAGACCTGGCTCGCGTCCTCGACCCGGGTGACGGCCGGCTGATCGGCCCGAGCCGGCCCGCTGGTCGGCTGCGCGGTCGCCTGCGTCTGGGGAGCGGCGTCGCGGGGCCCCGACTCGCATCCGGTGAGCGCGGCAGCGACGACGAGCGAGACGAGTATCTGTCGGACTTGCATGTGCCCAGGCATTGCAACCGGCGCACCAGCCCGACCACGCGGTGGTCGGTAGTTTGCTGCGCAGGATCCTCGCCGCCGTGATGAACCGCGTCACGAGTAACCGAGATGGTCACATGCTGATCTTGTGGCGAGCTGGCAACTCGCCACTGATGAGCTCGATCGCGCGCGCGATCATCGCGGCTCGCCGAGCGTGCCGGTGGTCGGT
>JAYTAJ010000213.1:0-1984 GCA_043737575.1 Myxococcales bacterium
GCCGAGGACGATTTCGGCATCGGCGCGATCGAGCTGGTGTGGGACATCGCGGGCAAGCTGGAGCGCAAGCCGGTCGCGAGCTTCGCCGATCAGCCGGGCCGGGCCCAGGGCAAGCTGGTGTGGGACCTCGCCGAGATGACGCTGCCGCCGGGCGCGCAGGTCACGTATCACCTCGAGGTCGTCGACGGCGACACCGTGGCCGGGCCGGGCGAGACCGCGCCCAACCGCGGCAGGTCGCGGCCGTTCCGCCTGCGGGTGTTCTCGCCGCGCGAGCGCCACCAGCAGAACCTCGCCAAGCAAGCCGAGCTGGCCGAGCACGTCGTGACCCAGCTCGGCCACCGCCTCACCGCCGCCGACGGCGAGATCGCGCGCGACGAGCTGCACCGCGGGCTCGACGAGCTGGCGGTGGAGGCCGGCACCCTGGCCGCCACCTACGCCGACGATCCGCTCGCCGATCCGACGCTGCGCACCACGATCACCGAGCTGCGCGATCGCCTCGCCAAGCTGGCGGGCGCCGAGGAGCGGCTGAACGACAAGGCGGCGCCGCGCGCCAATCGTCCGGCGACCGGACGGTTCGCCGCGGTCGACAAGCAGATCGTCGGCGAGCTGGAGGACGACGCCATCCTCCTGGCCGACTGGCTGCAGCGCGAGCAGATGGAGGGCATGCTCGACATCGCCGACGAGATCGACGCCCACCAGAAGCGCCTCGCCGAGCTGCTCGCCGAGTACGCCCGGACCGGCGACGACAAGCTCAAGGCCGAGATCGCGCGCGAGCTGCACGCGATCGAGCAGCGCATGGCCGAGCTGGCGCAGTTCCGCGGCGGCATCGCCGAGGACGTGCTCGATCAGTTCGTCCACTCCTCCGCGATGGCCGATCACCAGGCCGCCGACTGCATGGCCGAGGTCGAGAAGCTGGCGATGGCCGGCGACGCGGTCGGGGCCCAGGCCGCGCTCGAGAAGTGCCGCGCCAAGACCGCGGGCGCGGCGCAGTCGCTCGAGGACGCGCTGCACCAGCTGCGCGGCGATCGCTTCACCGAGTCGGAGAAGAAGCTCGACGAGCTGATGAACGAGCTGGCCGACGTCGCCCAGGATCAGGCCGACATCGCCGCCGAGGCCGACAAGATCTTCGAGCGCTACGCCGAGCGGGCCGACGAGCTGATGCACGACCTCGGCAAGGACGCCCGCAACAAGCTCGGCGCCACCGTCGACAAGCTGAAGGATCGGCTGGCCGCGGTGCCCGACAGCGGCCTCACGCCGTTCGCGCGCGAGGAGCTGGAGATCGTCGACAAGCGCATCGCCGATCTCGAGCGCATGCTCGAGGATGGTGACGTCGCCGAGGCCCTCGGCATGGCGAAGCAGGCGCGGCAGAGCCTCGAGACCGTCGCCGGCGAGCTCGACGCCGCGATGGCCGACGATCCGTCGTCGCCGTGGGCCCAGGCCACCTCCGACGCGATCGCCGGCGTCGAGCGCGCCCACCCGCTGGCCGATCGCCTGGTCGACGAGCTCGAGACCATGACGCCGTCGCCCGATCAGATCCTGGGCGACGACGACAAGCGCCGCCTCGACGCGCTCAAGCGCCGCCAGGCGATGACCCGCGATCGCGCCAAGCAGCTCGTCGACAAGGCCAAGGGCGCCGATGGCGTCCCCGGCGACGCCGCCCAGGCGATCGATCAGCGGGTCGGTGAGGCGACCGGGCCGATGACCCAGGCCGAGAAGCGGATGGGCGGCCGCGATCCGTCGGGCGCGCGCGACGCCACGCGCAGCGCCGCCGACGCGCTGCAGAAGGCCAAGCAAGAGGCGCAGAAGGCGGCGCGCCAGGCCCAGTCGCAGGGCGACGCCGCGTTCGGCGACGAGCCGGTCCGCATCCCGGGCGCCGATCAGTACGTCGCGCCCGAGGCGTTCCGTCAGGAGCTGCTCGAGGCGATGAAGAAGCGGGCGCCGAGCGGCTACGACGATCAGGTGCGGCGCTACTACGAGGAGCTGA
>JAYTAJ010000214.1:0-1984 GCA_043737575.1 Myxococcales bacterium
GCTTCTGCGCGAAGTCGAACGCGACCACGGTCGCGAGGGGATCAGCGCTCGGGGCGTCGGCGGTGGCGGTGCCGCGGTCCATCGGCGGTCATTGTACACGCGCGGCGCGAACGGTTGCCGCGCGCGGGCTCATCGCTTCATCTTGCTCGTGAGGTCCTTGATCAGCTTCACCGACTGGCCGGCGACCGCGGTGACCGGGTAGGTGATGTAGATCCGGTGCTGATCGTTCACGAGCATCACGTGGTGCGTTCCGGGCGTGACCTTGATCGCTCGCTGCGGCGTCGTGAGGCCGGTCTTGCGTCCGTCGATGACGATCTGGCAGGGCGGCTTGGAGCCGATCGACAGGGTCGCGGTCTTCGCGGCGGCGGCGGCGACGCGCGGCGCGGCCGTCGTGGCGCCGGGCTTGGCGCGGGGCTTGGTCGAGCGAGAGGCGGCGACTTTGGGGCGCGACGCGGCGACGGGCTTGGTTGCGGCGACGGGTTCGGTTGCGGCAACGGGTTCGGTTACGGTTACGGCAACGGGTTCGGTTACGGTTACGGCAACGGGTTCGGCTACGGCAACGGGTTCGGCTACGGCTACGGCTACGGGTTCGGTTACGGCTACGGGTTCGGTTACGGGTACGGCAACGACAACGGGCTCGGCGACGGCGACGGGCTCGGGGAGCGGCGCCACCACCGCGGCCGGCACGGGCGCAACGCTCGGCCCCGTCGCGACCACCGCGGGTGCGGGCTTCGCCGTCGTCTTCGACGCGCCGCGCGGCCAGGCGATCGCCGCGGTCGCCGCCAGCCCGAGCACGAACGCGCCCGCGATCCACAACGCCGAGCGCCCCTTGCCTGGCGCGCGCCGCGGCCGCGGCATCCGCCCGATCTGGGTCCGCTCGATCGGCGCCGCGATCGGCTCCCACGGCGGCTCGGGCGCTGCGAGCGTCTCGGTCGTCAGCTCCGTCACCGGCTCGTCGACGTCGACGTCGCGGGCCTCGGCCTCGTCCTCGAGCGCCTCGGGCTCGACGCTGTCGAAGGGCCGCGTCTCGACGTCGTGGGCGCTGAACGTCGGCGCGATCGGCGTCGGCGCGATCGGCGGCGTCGGCGCGATCGGCGGCGTCAGCGCGATCGGCGGCAGCGGCACCGTCGGCGCTCGCGGCACGATCGGCGCGACCACGGGCGCCGATGCCGCGGTCTGCCCCCGGGCGCGGAACGGCGGCGGCAACGTCGGCTTGCGCGGCGCCTCGAACAGCGCGTCGTCGGCCTCCGGCGGTCGCTGGTGGGCCTCGTCGATGAGTCGCGTCACCGCGGTGTTGTCCCTCGGGCTTTCGGGCATGGGCGACTCCTTGCCTGTCCCTCGCAGGCCGTCTTTTTTTGTATCACGGAGCCCGCGACGATTGCTCAGAATCGTCGGCGTTCCATCAGCACGTCGGCGCAGCGTGCTCGCGACTACAGCGGTGGACCTCGACGGTGAGGTGGGCGATCGCCGCCTCTGCGAGGATGACCGAACGGTAGTAGTGGACCTCGCGCGGCGTCGCCGTCACCAGCGACACGATGCAGCCGCGCCGCCCGGGCGCCAGCTCCCACAGGTGCAGGTCGGCGACGCGGACGTCGTCGATCTGCTCGAGCCGCGCCTCGATCGAGTCGGCCAGCGCCCGCGACGTCACGACGTCGAGCAGCGGATGCGCCGCCGAGCGACACAGCCCGATCGCCCAGCGCCCGATCACCACGCCGCCCAGCGCGCCGACCGCCGCGTCGAGGTACCACAGCCCGAGGTACTTCCCCGCCACCAGCGCGCCGATCGCGAGCACGCTGGTCAGCGCATCGGCGACGACGTGGACGTACGCCGCGCGCAGGTTGTGATCGGTCACCGGCTCGACCGCGCGACCGTGCGCGTGGCCCTCGGGCGTATGGGCCTGCTCGTGATCGTGCGCGTGATCGTGCTTCGCATGATCGTGCTTCGCGTGCTCGTGCTTCGCGTGCTCGTGCTTCGCGTGATCGTG
>JAYTAJ010000215.1:0-1984 GCA_043737575.1 Myxococcales bacterium
GACCGTGCCGCGGTCGTCGGTCGCGACCAGGAGCGGCAGCATGTGCGACGCGTTGGCGAAGCTGATCGTGCCGCGCGGATCGAACAGCGCGGCGAAGCACGTCATCGCGGCGCGGTCGGCGCCGGGGATGCGGATGGCCGCGTTGATGGCGGACAAGACCGAGTGCGGCGTCATCCGCTCCTCGCCGACGTGCGACAGCGCCTCGACCGCGCCGTGGGCGGCGCAGCCGATCATCGCCGAGTACACGCCGTGGCCGGTCGCGTCGCCGACCGCGATCAGGAGCCGGCCGCCCGACAGCTTGCGGTAGGTCCACCAGTCGCCGCCGGTCTCGGCGGC
Organism: Myxococcales bacterium; assembly: GCA_043737575.1. Classification (GTDB taxonomy): domain Bacteria; phylum Myxococcota_A; class Polyangia; order Haliangiales; family Haliangiaceae; genus UBA2376. The sequence continues at coordinate 337 of JAYTAJ010000215.1, forward strand.
GGGGGTCGACGCGCCCGCGACGTGGATGCGGCCGTGCTGCCCGACGCTGACCAGCGGCAGGATCGAGCGATACATCGCGCGGGCGCGCTCGAGGTCGCGCTCGGTCGCGACGATGTGGGCGCGGGCGTGGGTCATCTGCTGCAGCCGGGTGCCGACCCGGGCGAGGGCGTCGAGGGCGGCGATCGCGGCGGGCGGGCTGCGGTCGTCGATCGCGGCGGGCTCCTCGCCGCGGGCGATCCGCTCGGCCTGCTCGGCGACGTGGGCCAACGCCCGGGCGGCGCCGTCGTCGACGGGCCGCGGCGGTGGGGGTGGCGGCGCGGCGGCGGCGGGCGGGTTGGTCGATCGCATCGCCCACACCAGCGCGGCGGCCGCGATCAGCAGCGCGGCGATGGTGATCCACCAGCTCATGGCCGCAGGGTCGCACGATCGGGCGCCCGCGGCGCGTCGCTCATCCGTAGCGGGCGCGGGTCTCGATCGCGTAGGTCGGGATCGCCTCGAGCTCGTCGTCGGACAGGCGGTACTGCTCGCACACCAGGCTCAGGCGCTCGCCGTCGCCCTCCATGCGCGCCACCGAGTGCGTCAGATCGCCGTCGAAGGTGACGAGCAGGTTGGTCGCGGGCGCGATCCGCGCGAGGTGCTTCTTGCCGCGGGCCAGCACCAGCTCGCCGCCCCGCATCGTCGACGGCACCTCGACGTAGAGCACACTGACCGCGACCGGGGTGCCGATGTGGACCGCGTACGAGCGCAGGCTGCGATCGATGTGGGGGTCGACCCGCGAGCCCGACACCAGCTGCAGCGGGTTCAGGTAGAACGCGTTGCAGTCGGGGCGCAGCGCCTGCGCGAGGTACGGCTCGAAGTACGGGAACTCGCGGCGTAGCAACGCCAGCGAGGTGCGGCGGAACACCACCGAGAAGCCGCGGGTGTTGACGAAGTCGCGGTTGAGGGTGTGGACCGCGAAGTAGCGCGACGCGATGATCTGCTTGCGCAGGCTGCGCGGGTACGCGGGCGGAAACGCCGCGGGCTGCTCGCTGTACGCCTTCACGCCGCGCCGACCGCGGGGTAGGTCAACGGCAGCCGGCGCTGCTCGTCGAGAAAGCCGGTCACGCGCGCGGCGTCGGGGCGAGACCAGTGCCACACGGCCGGCCCTATACCACGGCCGCCGCGGCGATCGATCTGACGCGATGCAGCAGCGCGGGGCGCGAACGATCATGCGCAGCCGCCCGAGCTTCCCCTCGAAGGCGGCTCTGCTAACGTGCCCGCGCCATGCAAGCTGAGGTCGTTCGACAGGTCCTTGCGCTCGCTCATCAAGCCGTCAAGGAGACGCACCGCGATCGCCTCGAGGCGTACATCCGCGCCTACTGCCGCGCGATCCCGCCCGAGGTGCTGAGCGAGGTCGAGCCGCGGGTCGTGCTCGCGTTCATCATGGAGCGCTTCGCGTTCCTCGAGGAGGATTTCGGTCGCACCGTGAAGGTCGCGATCCACGATCCCGAGACCACGCTCCTGCCCGACGAGGCGCCGTCGACCTCGATCGAGACCCGACTGCCCGACTGCGCGTTCGTCATCCGCACGATCAAGTCGTTCCTGCGCCAGCAGGGCCTGCAGCTGCAGTTCGTGCTGCACCCGATCCACGGCGTCATCCACGATCACG
>JAYTAJ010000216.1:0-1984 GCA_043737575.1 Myxococcales bacterium
GGCCTGACTAGCGTACAGTCCGCGCGATGACGACCGAGGTCGACCTTCGCAGCGACACCGTGACCCGACCGACCGCCGCGATGCGGCAGGCGATGGCGAACGCCGAGGTCGGCGACGACGTCTACGGCGAGGACCCGACGGTGCATCGCCTCGAGCAGGCGGTGGCCGAGCTGCTCGGCACCGAGGCGGCCTTGTTCACGCCGAGCGGAACGATGGCGAACCAGATCGCGCTCGCGGCCCACGTCCGTCCCGGCGACGAGGTGATCGTCGGGCAGGACGCGCACTGCTGGCGCTTCGAGTCGGGCGCCCTCGCCGCCCTCGCGGGCGCGCAGACCGCGATGATCGCCGGCGACGGTCGCTTCACCGGGGCCGAGGTCCGCGCGACCTACAAGCCCGGCATCTACTACCTGGCACCGTCGCGGGTGGTCGCGGTCGAGAACACCCACAACATGGGCGGCGGCCTGGTGTGGCCGCGGGCCCAGCTCGACGACGTCGTCGCCGCGGCGCGGGCGCTCGGCCTGGCGACCCACCTCGATGGCGCCCGGCTGTGGAACGCGGTCGCGGCCGGATCGCACAGCGCGCGCGAGCTGGCCGCGGGCTTCGACACCGTCAGCGTGTGCCTGTCGAAGGGCCTGGGCGCGCCGATCGGATCGCTGGTCGCGGGCCCGCGCGAGCTGCTGGTGCGCGCGCATCGGCTGCGCAAGATGTACGGCGGCGGCATGCGCCAGGTCGGCGTGCTCGCGGCGGCGGGGCTCCACGCGCTCGCGCATCATCGGGCCCGGCTCGTCGACGATCACGCCCACGCCCGGCTGATGGCCGAGCGCCTCGCCGAGGTCCGGGGCTTCGCGATCGATCTGGCGAAGGTCCAGACCAACATCGTCGTGATCGACACCGCGCTCGACACCGCGGCGCTGGTGGCGGCGTGCGCGAGCGACGGCGTGCGGATCTCGACGATCGCGCCGGGCCGGCTGCGGCTGGTGACCCACCTCGACGTCGATCGCGCCGGCTGCGAGCGCGCGGCGGCGGTGCTGGCGGCGGCGGCGCAGGCGCGATGAGGATCGCCGCGGTCGGGCTGTGCGCCCTCGCCGCGTGCTCGGCGCCGGCGGTGCCTCCGGCCCTCGCGCGCGCGTACCAGCTCGAGCAAGCCGGCGACGTCGACGGCGCGCTGATGGCGTACCGCGAGGCGCAGCGCGCGTGTGGCGCGGTGGCGCCGCGCCTGCGGCAGCGCGAGGACTGCGCGCGGGCGCTGCTCGGCGAGGCGGCGCTGCTCGCCGATCGCGGCCGCACCGCCGAGGCGATCACCGCCTACGCCGCGATCCCCGAGCGCTCGGGCGACTATGCGCCCGCCGCCGCCGAAGGCCTGTACCGCGCCGGCCGCCTCGCGTATCAGGCCGATCAGGTCGCCGACGCCGCGACCTGGCTGTGGCGGGTGATCGCCAGCTATCCCGACGAGGCGTTCGCCGGCGACGCGGTCGGCTTCATCGTCACCGAGAGCCGCGCCGACGATCCGCGCGCGCTGTGGGCCCGGCTGTCGGCGGCCTTCGAGCCGCTGCAGGACACCGACGTCGCCGACAACCTGATCTGGGCGCTGGCCGATCTCGCGGCCCACGAGCTCGGCGATCCCGCGACCGCGATCGCGCTCTACGATCGCATCCCGATCGATCACCCGACCAGCGGGCTGCGCGACGACGCGCGCTGGCTCGGCGCCGGGCTGGCGCGCGCGCGCGGCGACGCCCGCGGCGCGGTCGAGCGGCTGCGGGCGCTGGTCGCCACCCGCGAGGTCGCGCTCGGCGCCGGCTCGTACTTCTCGGTCTGGCTCGACGACGCCCAGCTCGAGCTGGCGCGGGTCCTGCGCGACGATCTGCACGACGCGCCCGCCGCCGCCGCCGCGTTCGCGCGCTTGCCCGACGACTACCCGCGATCGATCCTGGTCGACGACGCGCTCCACGAGCTGGCCGCGCTCGAGGAGGCCCGCGGTCAGCCC
>JAYTAJ010000217.1:0-4643 GCA_043737575.1 Myxococcales bacterium
GACAAGCTGACCGTGACGCAGTTCGGGCAGCAGACCGGCAAGTGCAAGGGCGACGTCACCTGGGTCAAGCGCACCGCGGCGAAGGATCAGGCTGGACCCGACGTGGTGTCGGCGGTGCTGGTCGGCCGCTGCGGGCTGGTCGAAGGCCGCGAGGGCAGCTACCGCGCGTCGGAGACCGAGCTCTTGGTCTACGACGCCGACGGTCGGCTCGCGCTGGTGATCGCCGACAACATGATCGACGGCTACCGCTGGGCGGTGGAGGACGGCAAGCCGATGATCGTCGGTGGCCGCGCGCTCACGTACAGCTCGACCATCGACGCGACGAAGCGGCAGTGACGCGGGTCGGGCTGGTCGCGCTCGCGGTCGCGGCGTGCTCGGCGCCGACCGCGTCGCCACCCGCGGTGCCGGCCGAGCCAGCGCCGCCCGCGTGGCAGGTGCGCGGCCCCGGCGGCCGCGAGCCGATCGACGTCGGCACCACCGCGGCCGCGCTGGTCGACGCCGCCGGGTGCGCGACCTGTCACGCCGCGATCGCCGCCGAGTGGGCGACCAGCCGCCACGCGCTGGCGTGGACCAACGGCATCTTCCAGCGCGAGTACCAGGCGCAGCCGCGGCCGTGGTGCGTGAACTGCCACGCGCCGATGCCGGCGCAGCAGACCGCGCTCGCCGCCGGCGATCACGCGCTCGCCGATCAGGGAATCAACTGCGCGACCTGCCATGTCCGCCGCGGCCGCATCGTCGCCGCGCGCACCACCGCCGCGTCGCCCCACGATCCGATCCTCGAGCCCAGCTTCGGCTCGCCCGCCTTCTGCGCCGACTGTCATCAGTTCACGTTTCCCGTGCTGTCGGCCGACGGCGTCGCCGAGCGCATGACGCCGCACCCGATGCAGGACACCGTCAGCTCGTTCCTGCGCGGGCCCTACGCCGCCGAGCGCGGCGGCTGCATGGCGTGCCACGGCTCGGCGACCAACCACGCGTTCCTCGGCGGCCACGATCCCGAGATGCTGCAGGCCGCGCTCGCGGTGGCGTGGTGCCGCCGCGGCGACGCGCTCGAGGTCACGCTCACCAACGTCGGCGCTGGCCACGCGGTGCCGACCGGCGACATCCATCGCCACATGAACCTGCGGCTGTGGCGGTCGTCGGCGCCCGAGGCGCTGTGGGAGGGCTACCTCGGTCGTCGTTTCGCGCCCGCCGACGACGGCGGCAAGACCACGACCTGGGACTCGACGATCGCGCCCGGCAAGACCCAGCGCCACACCCTCGCGCTCGCCGACCTCGGCGCGCCCGACGATCCCGCCGAGCCGATCAACCTCGAGCTGAAGTACGTCTTCATCGCCGACGAGTTCCCGCCGCCGCACCGAGCCCCCGACGAGCCTGGCTCCACCATCGTCGTGCGGCTGCGCGCCGCGCCCGCCGCGATCGCCGCGTGCGGCCGGGGTGGTTGATCACCTCACGCGATCCACGCTAGCCTCCACGCGTGGTGGGCGCGACGTTCGGCAGCTATCGTCTCCTGCGTCTGATCGGCGAGGGCGGGATGGGCGCGGTCTACGCCGCCGAGCACGTGCTGCTCGGGCGAGCCGCCGCGGTGAAGGTGTTGCTGCCCGAGCACTCGCGCAACCAGCAGATCGTGGCGCGGTTCTTCAACGAGGCGCGCGCGGCGACCGCGATCCGACACGCTGGCATCGTGGAGATCTTCGACTTCGGCTACGCCCCCGATGGCAGCGCGTACATCGCGATGGCGCTGCTCGACGGCGAGAGCCTGGGCGATCGCATGAAGCGCGGCACGATCGCAGCGGCGCCCGCGCTCGCGATCGCGCGACAGATCGCCGGGGCGCTGGCGGCCGCGCACGACGCGGGCATCGTCCACCGCGACCTCAAGCCGGACAACGTGTTCGTGGTCCCCGATGACGAGGTCGCCGGCGGCGAGCGCATCAAGCTGCTCGACTTCGGGATCGCCAAGCTGGCCCAGGATGGGTCAGCGCACAGCAAGACCAGCACGGGTGCCGTGCTGGGAACCCCGACGTACATGGCGCCCGAGCAGTGCCGCGGCGTGGCGATCGATCATCGCGTCGACCTGTACGCCCTCGGCTGCATCTTGTTCGAGATGCTCGCCGGGAGGCCGCCGTTCGTCGGCGAGGGCGTCGGCGACGTGCTCACGGGGCACATCCACGTCACGCCGCCGCCGCTGCGCAGCCTCGCGCCCGCGGCATCGCTCGAGCTCGAGGGCCTGGTCGCGCAGCTCCTGGCGAAGGCGCCCGGCCAGCGGGTGCAGTCAGCGCGCGAGCTGATCGGCGAGATCGATCGCGTCGCACCGAGCCTGTTCGAGGGAGGCCAGGCGGGTGGTCAGGTGACCCGGCCGTGGCTGCAGGGCGCGGCCGCGGTCACGACGTTGTCGAGCGCAGCGGGGCTGTCGTCGCCGTCTCCGCGACGCTCCGGCATCTGGATCGGCCTGGGGGGCGCGGCGATCGCGGTCGCCGTCGCGGCGATCGCGATGAGCGGAGGCGAGCAGGTCGAGCCGCAGCCGACCGTCGCGGAGCCGACGACCGCCGTCGCGCCCAGATCCGAGGCCCCGCCGGCCGCCGCGCCACCGCCGCCCGCCGCATCGACGCCGCCGCCCGCCGCGACCACGCCGCCGCCCGTCCCGACGTCGATCGCCATCGCGGTCGACAGCGTGCCGGCGGGCGCGCGCGTGAGCGTGGACGGGAAGCGGATCGGCAAGACTCCGTATCGGGGCGCGCTGCCCGTGACCGCGACGTATCGCCTGACCGTGTCGCTCGATGGCTACGTCGAGCAAGCCGTCGACGTCGACGGCGGCGCAGCGATCGCGCAGACCCTGACCCTCGAGCGCAAGCGGCAGCCGGCCCGCGACCTCAACAAGAGCAAGAACCCGTTCGATTGAGGAAGCTCATGCGCGCTCGTTCACGCTTCGCCGCCATCGTCGCCTCCGCGCTCGCCGTCGCCGTCCCGATCGCCACCGCCGTGGCGCAACCCGCGACGCTGTCGGCCAAGGACAAGAAGAAGATCGCGAAGGGCTACGTCGACACCGGCCTGGCCGCCCAGGACGCCGGCGACTACGCGACCGCGCTCGATCAGTACGCCAAGGCCTACGCGCTGCTGCCCCATCCGGTCTTGCTGTTCAACCAGGCCCAGGCCCACCGCCTCGCCGGTCATCGCGACGACGCGATCGCGTTCTATCGGCAGTTCCTCGCGACCACGCCGAGGGGGTCGGAGGCCGCCGACGCCAGGAAGCTCCTCGCCACGCTCGAGGCCGAGAACGAGGCCATCGAGGCCGCCGCGCGCGCCAAGCGCCAGCAGGCGCGCGACGCCGAGGCCGCGCGCGTCGCCGAGGCTGCCCGCGCGATCGAGGTCGCGCGCCTGGCCGAGGAGACCCGCCAGGCCGCCGCCGCCCGTGCCGCCGAGGAGGCGCGCAACGCCGAGGCCGAAGCGCGCCAGGCCGAGGCCGCCCGCATCGCCGCGCTCCCACCTGCGCCACGCGATCGCGGCCGTCCACTTCGCCTCGGCGGCCTCGCCGCCGTCGGCGTCGGCGTCGTCGCAGTCGGCGTCGGCATCGCGTTCGGCGTGAAGGCGTCGTCGCTGTCCGACGATCTGTCGAAGCGCCACGCGCCGTTCGATCCCGCGACCGTCACCGAGGGCGAGACCGCCGAGCGCAACATGATCATCGCCACCGCCGCGGGCGGCGTCCTGATCGCGGGCGGCGCGACGCTCTACTTCCTCGGCCGCGCCCGCACCCGCGAGTCGACCACCGTCACCGTCGCGCCGCGCACCGACGGCGCGATGGTCGTGCTGTCCGGCTCGCTGCGTTGACGCTCGACCACGTCAGTAGGTCGAGATCGCCGGTGGAGGGCTCGTCTGGCCGAGCGTCGGTGCGGTGCGCGAGCGGACGTGGATGCGACCCACACCGCCACCGCCACCGCCGCCATTGCCTTCGTCGGGACCGTCGCCGCCTCGATCGGCGGGGCCCACATCGGTTGCACCGTCGCCGCCTTCGGCCCCGTACGCGCCGCTCCCGGTCCCGCCTCTCGCGGTGGCAGTCGTCCGGCCCGCGTTGTCGCCGTTGCCGCCATCGCCGTCCTGCCCAGCGCCGCCGCCGCCGCCGCCGCCGTTGGCCAGCAGCAGGCCGGCGCTCTGGATGATCGGCGCCTGCAGGTAGATCGCGCCGCCCGAGCCGCCGCCGTGACCGGCCAGCCAGTTGAAGGGCGTGTCGCAGCGGTCACCGCCGGCGCCGCCGCCGCCGCCTGCGGTGATCCCGGAGCCGGCGGCGATCGTGATCGCGGTGCGCGCATAGATCTGGATCGCGCCGCCGCCCGCGCCCGGGTTGCCCATCGGGCAGGAGGTGGAGGCGGTCGGGAAGTACGATCGCCCCCCCGGTGATCCACCTTCGAGCGTCGTCAGCGGCGCGGTGCCATAGCGGTCGCCGCGCGCGCCGCCCTGCGCGGTCTGGCTCGGGCCGCAGCCGGTATTGCACGACGCGTCGCCGCCGTCGGCGCCATCGCCGCCGAAGCTCGCGCCGCCACCGCCGCCATCGGCGAAGTTGCCCTCGTGGGTGCCGTTGCCGCCGACCCCACCGCCACTGACGGCCGCACCCGCACCCGGCGTCGCGCCGCTCGCCGCGACGTCGACCCAGC
>JAYTAJ010000218.1:0-4636 GCA_043737575.1 Myxococcales bacterium
ATCGCGCCGCCCTCGAACCGACCCGCCCCCGCCGAGCGCGGCGTCGAGCACGCACCGCCGCCGCGGCCGATCCGAGGGCGCGCGCTGACCGACGCCGAGTTCGATCGGCTCGTCCGCGACGCGGTGACGATGTTCACCAAGATGGGCGTGGTCGCCGACGCCGCCGGCACCGACTGCGGCAAGCTCGCGACCGGCGTCGATCAGGTGATGAACCAGCACCGCCCGTTCATCGCGTCGATGAAGGGCCACAAGGAGAACGCCGATCTGACGCGGCGCCTCGAGGCGTGGATGGACGATCACCAGGCCGCGATCCTCGATCCGATGATGAAGGTCACCAACGCCAGCTCGCACTGCATGAACCACCCCCGGTTCAAGGCGACGCTGGAGCGGCTCGGCGCGATCGGCGACTGACTTTTCGCCGCCGCGTGTTGGCGGCGATCGACGGCGCGTGACATCGTCAGCCCATGCGCCTCTTCGCCCTCTCGCTGGTCGTCGCGCTCGCCGCGTGCGGTGGCAAGTCCAAGCCGAGCACGCCCTCGAACGCGCCGGTCGTCACCGCGCCCGAGCCCACCTCGGGTGAGCCGACCGCGGGCGAGCCCGCGACGCCCAAGCCGACCCCGAGCGACGCCGAGCTCGACGCGCTGTTCGCCCGCACCCTCGACTTCATCGACGAGCTGGCGGCCGGCGTCGACGCCAACGTCGCCGCGTGTCCGAAGATGGCGACCGAGATCGATCGCATCTTCAACAAGCACCAGGCGCTGCTCGCCGAGGCCCGGTCCTTCGAGGGCAACCCCGAGGTCGACGAGAAGGCCGCGACGTACATCCAGGCGCAGGGCGCGCGCGCCGAGACCGCGAGCCGCAAGGTCAAGGCCGGGCTCGACGCCTGCCAGCACGACACCGACGTCCAGGCGGTCATGAAGCGCTTCGACGAGATGTGATCGATGCGCACCGCGCTGCTGCTGCTGGTGTTCGTCCTCGGGTGCCGGACCGCGCCGGGCCCGGCCGCGCCGCGCACGGCCGAGCCCACCGACGCCGGCGGCGATGCCACCGCGATCGTCGCGCCACCCAAGGACCCGCTGCCGGCCGCGGTCGAACGCCTCGTGCAGCTGTTCGAGGTGATCGCCGCGCTGCCACCGGCGCCGAGCTGCGAGCAGAACCGCGCCGCCGCACGCACCGCGCGCGCCGACTATCGCGACGCCGTCACGCTGGTGTTGCAAGCGCGCACCGAGCGGCCGGTCGAGCTCGAGGCGCTGTGGAGCGCGCACCAGACCCGGCTCACCGCCGCGTGGCTGGCGCTGCAGCGCTGGCCGTGCGAGGGCGCCGACGCGATCGATCTGCTCAGCGAGTGAATGGCTGTGAGGAGGATCCGTGCTGACACTCAGGTCGCTGCTGTCGTCGTCGTTGCTGTTGTCCCTCGGGCTCGGCGGGATCGCGTGCAAGCGCGATGGCGCCACGGCGACGCCGCCCGCGGCGGCGATCGGCACCGAGCGCGGTGACTGCCGACCCGATCGCAGCTGCGATCACGGCCTCACCTGCCTGTCGGACCTGTGCGTGCGGCCGCCGCCCGCCGACTGCGCCAAGGTCGGCCAGGCGATCGGCTTCATCTTCCTCGACAACTACACGCCGCGCGAGGAGCGCTCGAGCTTCCTCGCCGAGATCGCGCGACAGTGCGCCGCCGCCAACCTGTCGCGCGAGGATGGCGAGTGCCTCGCCGCCGCCAAGACCCGGCTCGAGCTGCGCAGCTGCCCACACCCGATCGGCCTCGGCGACTGCAAGAAGATCGCCGCCCACGCCGACGCGGTGCGCGCGCGCGACGGCGTCGATGCCTACCTCGTGACCGCCGCCGATCGGTTGATCGAGCGATGCAAGAGCGAGGTGCCATCGTTGGCGTTCGAGCGTTGCGCGCTGGCGGCCAGCACGATGAGCGACCTCGAACGCTGCGCGTGGTGATGCGCTTCGAGTAAGCTGCGGTCGGTGGCAGCACCGACTCGACTTGCGGTGGCGATCGCCCTGGCGATCGTCGCGGCGCTCGGACTGTTCGCGCGGTCCGCCACCGCCGACGACGGCGGCGTTCAGGACGCGGGTCCGGACGACGCGATCGCGTTGGAGCTGGCGGTCGATGCCGCCGCCGTCGCCGATGCCGGCCCCGACGCTGGACCGAACGATGCCGGGCCGAACGATGCCGGCCTCGCGCTCGCGGACGACGCGGGCGTGGCGATCGCCGTCGTCGCCGCGCTCGACGCCAGCCCCCTCGCCGACGCCGGGATCGATCCCGCCGCGGTGCAACCGCCGCCGGCGCCGCGTCAGCCCGGCGATCGCACCGGCGTCGTCATCCGCCTGGTCCTCGGGCTCACGCTGCTGTTCGTCATCGCGTACCTCGGCGGCCACCGCCGCGTCGTCAAGCTGCAGGAGCGGCTCGGCGTCAGCGGCCTCATCGCCGCCGGGTTTCCGTTCGTCGCGCTCGGCGTGATCGTGAGCCGGCCGTCGGTCGGCATCCTCACCGGCGACGTGCTCGAACGCCTGCAACCGATCCTGCATTTCGGGCTCGGCTGGCTCGGCTTCATCATCGGCGCCCAGCTCGACATCCGCGTGCTCGATCGGGTGCCGAAGGGCACCGCGTATCTGATCGTCGTCGAGGCGATCGGCCCGTTCGCCGCCACCGCCGCCGCGTGCGCGGTGCTCGCGCACTCGCTCGGCATCTCCGACTGGCACACGCCCGAGTTCTGGCGCGACGCGATCGTCGTCGGCGCGGCCGGCGCGATGACGGCGCCGCGCAAGTTCCGCGGCTTCGCCAACGCCGGCTGGCGCGAGGGCCGCGGCGTCGATCAGCTGACGTCGCAGCTCGACGAGATCGTCGGCGTGATCGGCCTCCTGTTCGTGTGCGCGTACTTCCGTCCGACCGGCGCGGTCGACTGGCAGATCCCCGGCACCGCGTGGCTGTTCGTGTCGATCGGCCTCGGCGTCGCGGTCGGCGTGCTGATCTTCGCGATGGTGCGCGTGCCGAAGAGCGAGGGCGAGTTCGCCGCGGTCGTGCTCGGCTCGGTCGCGCTCGGCGCCGGGCTCGGCGGCTATCTGTACCTGTCGCCGATCGTCGTGTGCTTCATCGCCGGCGCGCTGGTCGTGAACTTCCCGTGCGAGCAGCGCGACGCGATCTTCCGCATCCTCAACCACCTCGAGCGACCGATCCACCTGCTGTTCTTGATCGTCGCGGGCGCCAGCTGGGAGGTGACCGCGCTGTCGCCGTGGCTGATCGTCCCCGCGTTCGCGGTCGCGCGCATCGCCGGCAAGTGGATGGGCGCGACCACCGCGCTGTCAACGGTCGGCAAGCTCCTGCCCGCCGGCTTCGCCGACTCGCGGGTCCTGGTGTCGCCGCTGTCGCCGCTGGCGATCGCGCTGGTGGTGTCGCTGCAGGGCTCGGCCGGCGGGCTGCCCAGCCCGTGGCTGGTGACCGTCGTCGTCGGCGGCGCGATCATCACCGAGCTCGCGGTCCAGTTGACGTCGCCGTCGGTGCCGCGCGGCGCCGCGCCGGTGCAGCTGCCGCTGGTGGCCGCCGACGGCAGCAACCCGATCGACGAGCTCGACGACGGCGACACCGCGCCAGCCGGCCCGGTCTACCGCGACGAGCTCGACGACGACGAGCCAGGCGGCAAGCCATGATCCCGCTGTTCGTCCTCGCCGCCCTCGCCGGGCTGATGCACGCGGCGCGCAGCTTCGCGCCGACCACGCTCACCACCGGCGGCACCGAGCTCGCGTTCGGCTTCTTGCTGCTCACCGCGTTCTTCACCGCGCGCGTCGTCAACCGCTTCGGCCTGCCCAAGCTGACCGGCTACATCGGCGCCGGCATCCTGGTCGGCCCCGACGTCCTCGGGCTGATCGACAAGCCGATGATCGGCCAGCTCAAGCTGCTCGGCGGCGCCGCCACCGCGATCCTCGCGCTCAGCGCCGGCGCCGAGCTCAACCTGCGCGCGATCCGACCGCTGTTCCGCATCATCCGCCGGGTCGCGATCTGGGCGGTGCTCGGCTCGATGATCGTCCTCGCCGCGACGCTGGTCCTGCTGCGGCCGCTGATCCCGTTCCTCGACGCGCTGCCGCTCGCGCACGCCGCCGTGGTCGCGGTGACCATCGCGATCGCGCTGACCGCGCAGTCGCCTGCGGTGGTGATGGCGATCATCGGCGAGACCCGAGCCGACGGCACGCTGACCAAGCTCATCCTCGCCCTGGTCGTGGTCGCAGACCTCGCGGTGATCGTCACCTACGGCATCGCGTCGGCCGCGGCGACCGCGGTGGTCAGCGGCAACGTCGACGTCGGCACCGCGGTCGGCGGCATCGCGTGGGAGGTGTTCGGCTCCCTCGGCGTCGGCATCTTCATCGGCTTCGTCTTCGGCCAGTTCATCATCCACGTCGAGACCGGCGCCGGCTTGTTCGCGGTGATGATGTGCTTCGTCGTCGCCGAGATCGGCAACGCGATCCATCTCGATCCGCTGATCATCGCGCTCGCCGCCGGCATCTGGCTCGAGAACGTGTCGCGCGCCGACGCCCGCAAGATGATCGACGGCTTCGATCAGGCGTCGCTGCCGGTCTACCTGGTGTTCTTCGCCCTCGCTGGCGCCAAGCTCGATCTCACCAAGCTGGTCGC
>JAYTAJ010000219.1:0-1975 GCA_043737575.1 Myxococcales bacterium
GAAGAAAGTCGCGGCGCTTCATGGCTCGACGATCGCCCACGTTGGAGCGCCGCACAAGCCACGTTCGAGTGCGACCCAGGCCTACCTACTGGACGGTCAGGCTGCCGGTGAACTGATGCGGGTTGCACCAGAACCCGTACGTGCCGGGCGCGGTGAACTGCAGGCACACGGTCTGGTTGAACTCGACGCGGAACTCGCCGTCGGGGACGCCCGAGGTCTCGCCGCTGACCGCGCTGTGCGAGCCGGGCATCATGAAGCGCACGACCTGGCCCGCGGCGATCGTGTTGTCGGTGATCACGAAGCTGAAGTTCGGCGCGGTCACGTCGCTGACCACGGTGGCGCCCGCGCACGGCACCACGACCACCGACGACGGCGGCGTGTCGATCGTCACCGCGTCGATCGGCGCCGCGTCGATCGGCGCGTCGGTCGGCGCGTCGGTCGCCGCGTCGGTGCTGCACACCTGGCTGCAGTCACGTAGGGGCCCGTCGGTCTCGCCGTCGTCGCCACCGCACCCGAGCGCCGCACTCATGATCGCAACCGCAAACGTCAGCTTCTTCATCGATCGACTCCTGAGCGAAGGTAGGCGCGCATCGTAGCCGGCTCGTGCCGCGCGTCGCCACCGCGCGTGCGCATCCTTCGTGACCGACCGCACGGACCGCGGCTCATGCCTGGCGCGCGGGCGTGGACTCGTAGCCGATCTGCAGATCGCGGAGCACCTGCCGCACGCCGTCGGCGTCGCGAGCCTTGACCAGGAACGTCAGGCGCTCGACGAGCTGACCGAGGCGAGCGGGGTCGAGGGCGATCGGCTTGCAGCGGAGGATCTTGCGCAGGTCGGTCGGCGACAAGTGCTCGGCGGTCGCCGACAGCTCCTCGAACAGCTTCTCGCCGGGCCGGGTGCCGACGACGCGGATCGGGATCTCGACCTCGGTGAAGCCCGACAGCCGGATCATCTGCCGCGCCAGATCCATGATCTTCACCGGCTCGCCCATGTCGAGGAGGAAGACGTCGCCGTTGGCGCCGATCGTGCCGGCCTGCAGCACCAGGTTGGCGGCCTCGGGGATGGTCATGAAGTAGCGCGTCGCGTCGGGGTGGGTGACGGTGACCGGCCCGCCCTTGGCGATCTGATCGCGGAAGATGCCGACCACCGAGCCGCGGCTGCCGAGGACGTTGCCGAACCGCACGCACGAGAACAGGGTCTTCGAGCGCAGCGCGATCTCCTGCACCATCTGCTCGGCGAACCGCTTGGTCGCGCCCATCACGCTGGTCGGGTTGATCGCCTTGTCGGTCGAGATCATCACGAACGACTCGACGCCGTGCTCGTCGGCGAGCTCGGCGAGCTGCTTGGTCGCGAACACGTTGTTGCGGATCGCCTCCCACGGGAAGCGCTCCATCATCGGCACGTGCTTGTAGGCGGCGGCGTGGAACACGATCTGCGGCTGTAGATCGCGGAACGTGCGCTCGACCTGCTTGCCGTCCATGACGTCGAGCAACACCGGCGTGATCAGCCCGCCCGCGTTCTTGACCCCGGCCAGCTCGCGCTCGATCTCGAACAGGTTGGTCTCGTCGCGCTCGGCCAGGTACAGCTTGCCGAGGTTCATCAGCGCGAGCTGGCGGCACAGCTCCGCGCCGATCGAGCCGCCGGCGCCGGTCACCAGCACCCGCTTGCCGCCGTAGTGGCGACGGAGATCGTCGAGCGACAGCGACGGCGGCACCGGATCGCGCGACAGCAGATCCTCGATGCGGATCTCGCGGACCATCGGCTCGAGCCCGGCGGCGGCGGCGTTGTCGAGGTGCTCGTAGGTGCCCTTGACGATCTTGACGTCGACGCCGAGCGGGTTGCACACGTCCATCACCCGGGCGATCGCCTTGGGCGGGATCGCGGCGCTGGCGATGATGATGCGCTCGGCGCCGCTCTGGCGCACCAGGCGGTCGACGTCGCCAAGCGTCCCGAGCACGCGCAGCGTCCCGATCTCCA
>JAYTAJ010000220.1:0-1975 GCA_043737575.1 Myxococcales bacterium
CGACCGTCGCCGAGCTGGCCGGCCCAGGTGCCGAACTGGTGGCCGCCGTAGCCGAGCGCGTACGGCTTCATCGCCGCCAGCACGCGGTTGCCGCCCAGGACCTGCGCGGTGACGCCGTCGGGATCGCGGGGCCGCTCGAGGCCGAGCAGCGCGCCGGCCTCGTCGGACCACGCCAGGATCCGCGGCGCCGCGACCGCGGTCGGCGCGACCCGCGCGTAGCACGCGGCCATCACGTCGCGCGAGCCCGGCCGCAGCGACGCCTCGCCCGGCAGCGTGCGCACGAACGTGTCGTCCCAGCGCAGCGCCTCGAGGTCGGTCGTCATCTCAGCTCTGTAGCATCCACCGCGCGAACGCGGCGACCACCGCCTCGGGCTCATCGAGCACGCGGGTCGAGCGCGCGTCGACGCCCTCGAGCTGGTACGTCATCACGCAGCCGTCGTCGGTGGGCGTGAACGACGCCTGGCCGCGCACCGCGTCGCGGGTGCCGGTCCGCGGCGTCCACCGCACCGTCAGCGCAGCGTCGTCGTAGGCGTAGACCAACGAGTAGCTCGACGACACCAGCTCGAACGCCACCTCCTCGGGGCGGCCGTCGGGCCCGATCGTGATCACCCGGACCCGCCGCAGGTTCGGCAGCCACGCGCTCAGCGACCCGAGGTCGATGAAGCGGCGCCAGCACACCTCGGCCGGACGCGGGATCGCGCGCGTGACGGCCATCAGATCACCGCGCGACCGTCGGTGACGACCGGCGGCGGCGGCACCAGGTAGTCGCGCCACTCGCCGGGATCGCCGGTCTTGCCGTCCATCGCGGCGCGGGCGACGTTGTACAGCTCGCGCGCGGTGACGTAGTGCAGGCACCAGTCGGTACCGTCGTTGTAGCGCGCGGTCAGGTGCGCGTGCATCGCGCGGCCGTCGGCGCCGAGCAGCGACGCCGCGGTCTTCTCGATCGCGCCGTGGGTGTGGACCTTCACGAACACCCAGTCGGGCTGGCCGTCGACGTGGATGTCCTGGGCGATCCACGAGTCGACCCGCCGCGCGGTCGGCGGATCGTCGCCCGTGATCGCGCCGTTCTCGAGGCGCAGGCCGAGCGCGCCCTTGCGCGCGAACCCCAGCGGCCCGGTGATCATCAGCAGGCGATCGTCGTGGCTGACGCCGACTCGGGCCCGGTCGCCGTCGTCGTACGACCGCCGCCGCCCCAGATCGCCAGTCGGCCAGTACAGCAGATTGACCATGTCTGACTGACATGGGTCGGGCGCCGACGGAAAGGTGTAGTCGGCGTAACAGCCGAGCTTCCACAAGAGCGGCAGCTCGGCGTCGACGCCGCACCAGCGCCGATCGGGGCGGCCGTTCGCGAGCGACCAGTTGCCGTGGATGAACGCCCACGCGTAGCCATCGTCGCCGCGGCGCGACAGGTGGCCGTGCTGGGCGAACCGCTCGAGCGTGTCGACCAGCTTGGCCTCGAGCGACGCCTCGGTGTCGCCGTCGTGGTGGAGGTGGACCTCGACCTCGCCCAGCCCGGCCTCGGCCAGCTCGGCGAGCTGCTCGAGGAAGCTGGGGCGGTACTCCTCGCCGGGAAAGAAGTACGAGTGGCGCGGCGGGTGACCGTCGGCGTCGAGGAAGTCGCGCGCGAGCGTCGGGTAGCCGTCGCGCCACGCCGCGACCCGGGCCAGCCCGGTGGCGTCGTCGGCCCCGGCCCACAGCGGCTCGTAGTGATCGCACACCGCGAACAGCACGTGGCGCGGGCCATCGCGACGCGGCGTCAGCGCGCGGCGCGCCCGGGCGGCGGCGTTGGCCGCGAGATGGCGCGCATAGCCGCGGGCCCAGGTATGCAGGTTCTTCCGACGAAGGCGGGACAGCACGCGGGCGCCGATGCTACTACGATCCCGATGGACCTGTACGGGCGCCTCCTCAGCACGGCGTTGTTTCCCACCTGGGAGCGCCTGCGCGGTCGGGAGACCGGCGCGCTCGGCCGCATGCT
>JAYTAJ010000221.1:0-10662 GCA_043737575.1 Myxococcales bacterium
CCCTCCAGCGCCGCGCACGGGTACTGCTCGGTGGCGCCGGCGGTCAGGTGGTGCAGCCCGAAGAAGATCGACAGCGACATCGCCCGCCACGGATGACCGATCGTGTCGACCCATTTGCGCGGCCCCGGCCGAGGCGACATCGACGCGGTCGCCTGGTAGTGGACGCCGGGTCGATCCGCGAAGCCCGCGACCATCAGGTCCATCGACTCGGGGGCGAGCTGCATCATCGCGCCCTGGTCCTCTTCGATCGCCGTCAGGAACGTGCGGACCGCGGGGCTGCTCGCGTCGTCGCACATGCCCACCATCGACTCCACGGAGCGATCGAGCATCCGGAGCTTGAACGGGATCGCGCTGCCGCCGTGGCGGAGCATGCCCAGGATCACGCTGGTGGCCCGCAGCGGCTGCGCGCCCAGCGTCAGGCCTGCGACGGTGAACATCGACAGCGCGGCGAGGATGCGCTGGCCGTTCGAGGTGGTGAAGAAGCTGGCGAGCGGGGTGCCGAAGTGCGGCGTGTTCATCATCGTGATGGTGCGTAGCCGGGGCAGCCAGTCGCGGGTCTCGGCGGTGACCGCGCAGCACGCCGGAGAGGCGACCAGCCGGGCGTCGAGTCCGCCGGTCGAGTGGCCGAGCAGGTGGATCGGCTCGTGGTCACCGCTCGTCTGCGCGATCCGCTCGGCCAGTCGGGCCCCGCGTCGGCGAATCGAGGCCGTCGGCAGATCGGTGATGACGTGCGCGACGAGCTCGTGGCCGGCGTCGGCAAACCGCGCCGTCAGCTCGCGCTCGACGTGGGCGAAGTAGTTGTACGAACCGAGCCGACCGAAGCCGAACATGCCCGGCGACAGGTACACGTGCTGGCGCATCGTCACTCCTCGCCGCCCCAGAGCTGATCCGGCGGCGTGAGCGGCAACGACGCGTCCCAGTCCCGCACCGCGCGCTCGCACTCGCGCTTGATCGCCGCCAGGTCGAGGGGCCGCGCCTGTGTCCGGCTGGTCGCGACGAGCCCGATGCCGGCGTGCGCCAGCCGGCCGCGGTCGACGCGGGTGCCGTGGTGCATGACGCTGCGGAACTTGACGTCGGCGTAGGCCTGCAGCCCGCCGACCACGCCCCGCTCCACCTCCGCCATGATCCATCCGTCGGGCTGGGTCATGGCGACGAGGGTGGCGCCCATGCAGTCGGCCGCGAGCTCGGTCCGCCGCATGCTCTTGTCGCCTTCGAACGGGTCGCCGTACCAGAACTGGAGCTGGTGCGCGAGCTCGTGGGCGAAGATGACGACGACGCTGTACATGCTGCGCTCGGCGTCGGGGACGAGATCGTTGACCTCGAGGATCGCCGCGGGCTCGAAGGCGATGAAGCCGTTGGAGGTCGAGAGCGCGACGCCGACGCCCATCGCGGGGACGATGCAGACGTGGTGGCCGTCGATGTCGGTGCCGCCGGCGTCGCGGAGCGCGGTGAGGATGGGCGTCAGATCCGCGACCACGCCATCGGTCATGCCGCCGACGGTGACCTTGGCGGTGCCGACGCCGGTGCCGCGGTCGAGCACGACCGCGCCCGCGACGCCGAGGGCCGCGGCGGTCGCCTCCCAGCTCGCGAGATCACAGCGCGCGGCGTCGTGGATCGGATAGATGCCGAACACCCGCTCGTCGGCCGCGAACTTCTCCGCGGGCGATCGCCCGGCCGCGGGCGCGGTCGCGGCGATCGGCGCGAGCTCCCCGCGCGTCACCAGCGCGGCCCGCACCGGCGGCGGCGCGGACGGGGCCGCCCGCTGCGAGGGACAACCGGTGAGGACGGCGAGCGCGAACGCGAAGCGCAGGGGCGACATGCGCCAGGGTAGCCCGGCGCGCGCGTCACACCAGCGCATGCGGTGAGCTACGCTGCGGCGGATGCGAACCGCTTCGTGCTCGTGCGGACAGTTGCAGGTGAGCTGCGCCGGAGAGCCGATCCGGATCTCGATGTGTCACTGCCTCGCGTGCCAGAAGCGCACCGGCAGCGCCTTCGCCGTCCAGGCCCGCTGGCCATCCGATCGCGTGACGATCGAAGGGCACGCGCAGGCGTATGTGCTCGTCGGCGACGAGGGCGGCACAGCCACGTTCCGTTTCTGCCCGACCTGCGGCTCGACCGTCTACTACGACAACGACGGGATGCCGGGAATGATCGCGGTCCCGGTCGGCGCGTTTGCCGATCCGACGTTTCCGCCGCCCTGCTTCTCGGTCTACGGTGCGCGGCGCCACCCGTGGGTCGTCCTGGCGAACCTCGGGATCGAGGAGCTCGACTGACCGGTTGGGTGTATGTTCGCAGGCAATGTCAGGACGCAAAGGCAGCTGTCTGTGCGGGGCGCTCACGTACGAGATCGAGGGTGAGGTCGATGGTGTCTGGATGTGCCATTGCTCCAACTGTCGCAAGGCGAGCGGCGGGACGGGCAATGCCATCGTCATCGTCAAGCGCGAGCGGTTTCACTGGCTCACGGGGGCGGATCATCGGGTCACCTACGCGCTGCGCCCGACCTATTCGATCACCCGCTGCCAGACCTGCGGCACCCCGCTGCCGGCCGAGGAAGACGAGCACAATGTCTATCTGACCGCGGGGACGCTGGACGATCCCATCGGGGTGGGCATCAAGGCCCACATCTTCTGCGGATCGCGCGCCCAGTGGGACTTCGACATGGATGGCGCGCGCCACTTCGAGGAGCGGTCGTCGTGACCGCTCCTGCATGAATCCAGGCGACCGGGCCTGCTTCGCATACGGATTCGGCAGAGGCTGCGGCGCGACGGTGTGAGCCGATGGCTCGCCGTTTGCTCAGGGACATCGACCATGGGAGGAGCACCTCACGGCGATGATCCGGGGCATTGCCTGCGGGCGCAGGTGCACGGTGTGTCGCCAGCGCCGCGCGCGCGGCGAGGGACTCCTGCCTTCAACTCGGAAGGAAGGTCGCTATGTCTGTCAGTCGATCGGTGATGACGTGTTTCATGTCCATTGCGTTTCTGCATGCCTGCGACCTCGATGACGGCGACACGCCAGATGCCGAGTTGGGCACGCAGGTGTCCGCGATCGCGGTGCCGGCGCAGACGTTCGCCGTCATCGCCGATGCGCGCGTCGAATCGGGCGCGCCGACCTCGAACCGCGGCACCTCTCCGTACCTGCGCGCCGAGACGACCGGGACCACCGGCGAGGTGCGCAGCTACCTGAAGTTCGACGTGACCGGCCTGACCGGCACGGTCCAGAGCGCACGGCTGCGCGTCTACGTCTCCGACGGCACCGACGACGGGCCCCGGGTCTACCAGGCGACGACGAGCACCTGGGACGAGCTGACGATCACCTGGAACAACCGGCCCGGCATCGGCACGGTCGTCGGCGATGACCCGCTCAAGGTGCCGAGCGGCGGCTACGTCGAGTGGGACGTGACGTCGCTCGTCTCCGGCAACGGTCTCGTGACGTTCGCGCTCGTCGCCGACTCGGCCGATCGCATGAACGGGCGGTCGAAGGAAGATCCCAGTCCGCCCCAGCTGGTGATCAACACCGCGCCAACCAAGCTCGTCTTCGGCGCCGACGCCGACGCGCGCGTCAACTCGGAGTTCCCGACCGTCGAATACGGTACGGTCGATTACCTCTGGGTGCGCCCGCTCGATCCCGCGAATGGCTACCCCGACGTGCGCACGTACCTGCGCTTCACCGTCTCGGGCGTGACCTCGTCGGTCACGAACGCCCGCGTCCGCCTCTACAACTACGAATGGGACTCGAACGGTCCGCGCATCTATCACGTGCCCAGCAACACCTGGGGAGAGACGACGATCAACTGGAGCAACAAGCCGGCGCGCGGGTCGCTACCGCTCGACGACAAGGGGCCAGTTCCCAGCGGGACGTACTCCGAATGGGACGTCTCCGACGTCATCAGCGGTGACGGCACGTACAGCTTCGTGCTCGAGGGCGACACGACGAGCCACAGCATGCGCTCGTGGGCGCGCGAGCACGGGACGCTGACCCCGCAGCTCGTCGTCCTCACCGGCGGCACCGCGCCGCCGCCCGTCCCGCCGGCGTCCGGCGCTCGCTGGCCGATCAGCAACAGCACGGCGCCGGACGCCGACGTGCTCGGCGACGCCTACGGGCCGCGCCTGAACAACAGCTTCCACGACTTCCACGCCGGCATCGACCTCCCGAAGCCGATCGGGACGAACGTCCACGCCGTGCTCGGCGGCACCGTCCACGAGGTCGTGAGCACCTGGACGCAGCCGTGCTGCGGTGGCGGCAAGAAGGTCGTCATCAATCACGGCGGGACGCCGACGCAGTACACGACGTACCTGCACCTCGACTCGACGCTCGTCACCCTGGGCGCGACGGTGGCGGCCGGCACCGTGGTCGGCACGGTCGGTCAGACCGGCGCGCAGCATCCGCACCTGCACTTCACCTATTCCGTGGGCGGCTCCGGGGAGAGCTACAGCAGGAACCCGCTCGAGATCCTGCCGCACACCGCGCCGCCGGCGCCGGCGGTGACGTTCAACGGCAGCACGGTGTCGATGATCCTTCCGGTCCAGAAGATGAAGGTGCGCACGATCAAGCTCGAGGGTGCCGGGCCGAGCCGGTTCGTCGACTACTACACGATCGTCGCGCGCGGCAATCCGGATCGTGATCTACAGGTCCAGGGCGACGGGATGCACATGACGGTCCCGGCGAACCCGTCGGGCACGCCATTGACCTTCACGCTGCAGGTGAAGCCGGATCCCGAGACCGCCTTCGTGCCGACCAAGATCACGATCGACGCGTTCGACGGCCAGCGCTGGGAGTTCTCGAAGTCGGCGACGACCTCGCTGTCATCGATCATCACCCGCGAGCAGTTCGAGAGCATGTTCCCGAGCAGCGGCATCTGGAACTACGACAGCTTCATCGCCGCCGCGAGCGATTCGCGATTCGCGGCCTTCGGCACCACCGGCGACACGACGATGCGGAAGCGCGAGGTCGCGGCCTTCCTCGCGAACGTCGCCCACGAGACCGGCCGGCTCACCAACCTCGAGGAAGACTACCAGGGTGACTACTGTGACGAGCTCAAGCCCTACGGCTGCCCGGCGTCGTCACTTGGCTACCATGGCCGCGGCCCACTGCAGCTGTCGTGGAACTACAACTACTACGAGGCCGGCCAGTTCCTCGGCCTCGGCAATGACCTGCTCAACAACCCCGACCCGGTGTGGCGGACGCCGTCCCTGGGCTGGCGGACGTCCTTGTGGTTCTGGATGGAGAACCCGGGCGCGAGCTACGACAGCCCGTACGTCAAGGACGCGCACGAGGCGATGACGGACGGATCGGCGTGGGGCTTCATGCAGACGATCAACGCGATCAACGGCAGCCTCGAGTGCAATCACGACAGTAGCGGCCTGACCGAGGCCCAGGCCGATCAACGCAAGTCGCGCATGGACCTCTACGAGGAGCTCGTCCTCACGCTCGGCACGACCACGGGCGCGATGACCGCCACGTACTGTCCCGCGTAGCGGCCACCGCTCGGCGCGGGGAGCGGGTCAGTCCTTGCGGTCCCACGCGCGGCGGGCCCAGCCCTTGGCCTCGTCCCACGTGCGGCCGCTCTTCAGGTCAGACCACTCCTCGCGCAGCTTGGACTCCAGGCGATCGTCCCAGTCGGTGTCGCGATACTGGGACCGAGCGCCGACGCCGTAGCGGTAGCCCGGCTCGACGTCCTCCCAGGTGTCGTCCTTGGGGTTGGGGAGGTGGGCGGGCGGGATCGGATCTTTGCCTGCGGCCTGCTTGATGGTGTCGCCGGCGTTCTGGTTGAGCTCGCGTCCCTTCGACGAGAGGTCCGCCTTGGTCTGCTCCCAGTCGCGCTTGAGCGCGCTCTTCACGCGATCCCAGGCGCTGTCATGCTCGGTGTTCCACCACGATGGGTTCTTGGTTGTCATCAGGCGGCTGGCCTGCACGGGACGCGCCACGCGGTCCGCCTCAGGCTTCGCGCGTTTCGCCGCGGACGGCGTGGCGCCAGCGCTCGCTGTGCGCGACCGCCGCGACCGAAGCGGCGCGGGACTACTTCTTGCCGGGATCGTCGAAGCTGTACGACAGCTCGAGGGCGGCGATGGCGTCGGACAGGTCGGCGCCGTCGCCGGTCGCGGTGACCGTGACGCCGAACGCGACGTCGTCCTTGATCTGGATGGCGACGGTGCCGCCGGCGCTGGTGGTCGAGTCACCGTCGACGCAGGTCCGGGACAGGCAGGCGAGGAGCTTGGCCTCGAGCTGCAGCGACGCCTTCCAGATCGAGGCGGTGATCGCGACGCCGCCGCCGGCGTGGCGCTCGCGCGCGGTGGTCGTCGCCATCGCGGGCGGGGCGTCCTCGGCCTCGGCGTTCACGGCGACCGCGGCGGTGATGCCGCCGACCGCGCCCTTGAGCTCCGCCGCGATGTTCAGCATCGCTGTACCATTGACGTCGTTCTCGAAGTCGCGGCCGGCCGACAATGACACCGACAGTGCGGGCTTCCAGCGGCGGAAGTCGTCGATGCCTTGGTCCTGCGCGGTGGCTTCTGCCTCCTGGCACGGCGTGAGCTTCTCGGCGAGCGTCGCGTCCCAGGCCTCCGCCGCGGCGGCGGCGGCGGGCCGCGGCGGTAGCGCCGCGACGACGGCCAGCTCGCAGCCATCGTACGCCGTCGCCGCGACGGCGGTGATCGCTTGCACCTGCGCGTCGGTCATCCGCCGCACGTCGCCGAAAGAGTAGCTCCACTTCACGCCCGCGGTCGCGAGCTTGGTGGCGGGCGCGTAGGCCGCGGTCAGTTGCAGTCCCTCGGCGACCTGCGCCGCGGGCGCCAGCACCGCGCCGCCGATCGACAGGCTGTACGTCGAGCCGCCCTCGTCGTCGGTCGTGTTGGCGAGCTTGAACGCCTCGAGGAACGACGGTCGGGTGACCAGGCTGGCGCCCGCCATCCACGGATCGACGCCGGGGTCGCTGTTGCGCTCCTGCGCCGTATCGGCTTGCCGGGCGGCGAGGTCGGCCCGCTCGTCGGCGTGAGCGGCGGAGGCCATCACGAGCATCGCCGCGGCGAGCCACGCCGCGCGGCTCACGAGTCCCCCCGGAACCGAAACGTCTTGATCAGGCGATCGTCGGCCGGGTCGGCCGGGCGCGCGTCCCGCCCCTGATCGACGAGCCGGCGATCATCGCCGTCGCGGGTATGGAACTGATAGCGCCACCCACCCTGCCAGAACCGCAGCGCCAGCACGACGCCGCCGTCGCCGTCGGGGACCATCTCGCGCGGCACCGGGAAGAACGCGAGCCCGCCGCGGAAGGTGCCGTGCGCGCCCGGCACGCGCACGCCGTTGATGTACGCGTGCACCGTCACCGGCACGTCGGCGGGTGCCCACAGGATCGCCATCTCGTACCGCGGCGGCACCGCCGAGATCCCGACGCCAGGCGACGCCGCCGCGACCGCGTCCGCGAACCCCGCGGCGTCGAGCCCGCGGACCTGCTCGGCCACCTCGATCGCGCGCGCTGACTCACTGCCGATCGTATACCGGAGCGCATCCTCGAGATCCGACAGGCGAAGCAACCGGAGCGCTCGTTCCAAACGGTCGTCTGACATGACGTATCCCCCTCTTGTGTGCCCCGCTGCGATTGCATGGACGATGCCGTCGCCGTCCCGCGTCAGCGCGGCAATCGCGCACACGGAGTCTTCGATCCTGGACCGCGCGGCCGTTGCCGTCAGGCGCAGTGGACCGCTGGGGATCTGCTGTGGCAGGGTGCGCGCATGAAGCTCCTCTCGATCGCCGCGGTCTTCGCCCTCGCTGCATGCTCGTCCTCGGCCAAGAAGCCGCCGCCCGCGCCGGGCGGTGATGCCGAGGGCGACGGCCGCGCCCACGCGTTCAAGATCGGTGGGCTCGAGGCGGCGGCGTTGCAGGATGGCGAGCTGACGATGCCGAACGACGGCAAGGTGCTGGGCATGGGCCACGTCGAGGAGACCGGCGACCTGCTGGCGGCCAACGGGCTGTCGCGCGACGAATTCCAGCTGTCGATCCAGCCGCTGCTGGTGAAGGCGGGCGGCCGCGTGCTGCTGTTCGATACCGGCGCGGGCGGCGCGTACCCGAACACGGGCTGGATGCGGTCGTCGCTCACCAAGGCGGGCGTGGCACCGGCCGACGTCACCGACATCTTCATCTCGCACGGCCATCCCGATCACACGGGCGGGTTGGTGGCCGACGGCGCGCTGGTGTACCCGAACGCGGTGATCCATGTGTCAGCGCCGGAGTGGGCGGACATCCAGGCCCAGGCCGCCAACCAGGCGCTGGTCGACGCGATCACGGCGAAGGTGGTGGCGTTCGAGCCGGGCGCGGAGCTGTTGCCGGAGGTGCGCGCGGTCGCGACGCAGGGCCACACGCCGGGGCACAGCTCTTACGTGATCGGCGCGGGCGATGACCGCCTGTTCTATCTGGGCGATCTCGCGCACCACCATGTGGTGTCGGTGCAGAAGCCGGAGTGGTCGATCCAGTTCGACGGCCCGCAGCCGACGGCCGCGGAGGCGATGCGCGCGCAGATCCTGTCGACGCTGTCGGCCGACGGCTCGCGGGTCTATGCGGTGCACTTCCCGTTCCCTGGACTGGGCCGCTTCGCCGATCAGAATGGCACGGTTGTCTGGCAGGCCGAATAGCGTCACTTCCGGTTGAGCGCCGCGAGGAACAGCCCGTGGCCGCCGCGGATCGACGTCGCGCTCATGCAGTTGATGCCGAGCGCGGTGAGCAGCGCGCGCACCTCCTTGGTCTCGAGCGCCGCCGGGTCGCCGACCGCGATCTCGACGAGGTAGTTCCACAGCTTGCCGAGCGCGTCGGGATCGTGGTCGAGGTTGTGCGAGGTCGCGGCGCGGTAGGAGTTCTTGCCGAGATCCTTCGCGCCGCCGGCGAGCGCGAAGCCCGCCGACACGATGGCCAGCGGCCACGCCACCATCGAGGCGATGCCGAGCGCACCCGAGGCGACTGACATGGTCGAGTCGAAGATGTTCTCGCCGCGCGCGTTGCGGATCTGCTTCCGCAGCTCCTCGAGCCACGGGGTCTGGAAGGACAGGCTCTCGATCGTCACGAGGCCATGGCCGGCGACGGCGCCCGTCGCGACGCCGGTGAGGATGCCGAGGCCGCCGAAGCCGAGGCCGGCGGGGTCGGTGAACGCGGTGATCGACTGCATCGAGTCGGCCATGCCGACGAAGCCGCCGACGGTGTTGAGGTTGCTGGCGTCGCCGCCGCGCTCGTGCACGATGTCGAGCGCGCCCGGCTTCGCCCCGCTGCTGGCGCCCGGCCGCCCCCCGGCGGCGTTGGGGTCGAAGGTCTTGCTGCGCAGGATGTCGCCGAACGCGGACTGCAGGGCGTACTGGACCCGGGCCTGGAGCTCGCGATACTGGCGCTTGCGGAGCCCCTTGCCGTACGACTTCCGGGCGGCGGTGACCTTGGTCTCGAGCTCGGCCTCGCGGTACTCGGCCCGGCGCAGGCTCTCGAGGCGCTCCGCGACGGCGAGCCGGCAGGCGTTGGCGTCGGTCGGCGTCAGCACCAGCATCACCTCGTTGGCGAAGTCGGGCGAGCCGAGGAGGTCCTCGAGCTCCTCGAGGCTGAAGTCCTCGATCTCCGACAGCAGCGCGGCGCGGGCGGCCTTCGAGCCCGCGCGCTTTTCGGGCGTGACGGGCGTGCTGTCGCCGCCGAGTTGCCCGGTGCCGAAGCCGGCGAGGTGGACCGGCGACGGCTGCGTCGTCGTGGTGGTCGCGTGGTGGGTCGGGCTCGACGGCGGCAGCTGCGGCCCGTCCTGCAGGACGGCCTTGGACTCGACGATCGCCTTGGACTCGACGCCGCCGTGGTGGCCGCCGAAGTCGATCTTGTCGTCCTTGCGCTCGACCGAATAGAGGACATCGTCCCCGGATTCGTCGTCGCTGCTGTCGCCGTCGCGGTCGACGAACTTGCCGGCCCGCAGCGCCGCCAGGACCTCGGCCATCGTGTAGTCGCGGCGCGCGTTGAGCATGCGGAGCACGATCTGCTTCTGCCCCATCTTGAGCGCGTGACCGAAGGCGGCGATGACCTTGTCCTCGAGCGCCTCGGGCAGCTCCTGGTGCTGGCGATTGGTCGGGTACACGGCGTCGATCTTGTGCTGGATGGCGTCGGTGGTACCGCGGCCGGGCGCGTGGGCGTCGAGGAGCGCGGCGGCGGACTTGCCCTGCACGACGAGGTCGGCGACCGCGTCGGCGTGTTGCTCGTAGCCGTCGCCGACGGCGCCGACGCCGCCCTTCAGGTGCACGCCGGCACGCTGCTGCACGACGTGAGCGGCCTCGTGCGCTGCGGTGTGGAGATCGGGCGCGCCCGCGAACGCGATGTGATCGCCGGTCGCGTACGCGCGCGCGCCCATCGCGGCGCTGGCATCGGCGGCGGCGCCATCGACGTGGGCGCGGACGTGGGAGACGTCGTGGTGGGCGAACGATGCCTGGATCTGATCGACGAACGGCAGCGGCCCCGCGCTGCCCGCGATGCCGCGCGCGGCGGCGGCGTGGACGTCGCCGGTCGCGACGCTGTCGACCTTGCACTGCACGGGCAGGAGGTGGAGCGCGAACGGATCATCGAGGGCCGCGGCGGGCGCGGCGCGCAGCTGCACGGCCTCGGGCGTGGCGGCCGCACCCAGCCGCGGCGCGAGGCGTGACGTCAGCGTGCGCTTGCCAGCGCTGG
>JAYTAJ010000222.1:0-4614 GCA_043737575.1 Myxococcales bacterium
TCGCCTCTACGAGACGCTCACTCGCCATTTTCAGACCTGGCGCCGCCGCAAGAGCTTCTGGAGCGGCCAGTACAGCCAGGGCCATGACCCCGGCCTGACGTGGAACCGCGCCGCCTGCGAGGTCGCCGTCATCGTCATGCCTGCCCAGCACGCGCTGTCGAACGACGCCATCAAGGTGCTGCGAGCGGTCAACCACAACCGCGGACCGCTGGTGTTCTGCACGCGCTCGGGGGGACACCTGTTGCACCACGTCAACGACCACGCCCTGCGAGTCATCTGCCACCGGGCCGGCGTCCAGCCGATCGGCTGGCATCGCCTGCGCCACACGTTCGCCTCGCACCTCGCCATGCGCAACGTCAGCCTCAAGACGATCCAGGAGCTGCTCGGCCACGCCAACCTCAAGATGACCATGCGCTACGCCCACCTCATGCCCGAGGTTCGTCGCGACGCGGTACTATTGCTCGATGCTGCCGCCCCGGTCCGCTCCACCGCGAGCGCCCCACCGAGCGCTTGATCGAGCGCACAACAACGACCGCGATTTGCGCGGCGTGGCAGCGCCGTGGCAGCATGGCCTCGACGGAGGCCGCAACCGCTGGCAATCTTTCAGTCTGCTTCAATTGGTCCCCCACCCAAGACGCGCAAAGCTCGAACACTCGAACCACCCATGAGCATGAAGACCGGATCCTCCGGCGATGACCTGAACAGCGAGATCAACGTGACGCCCATGGTGGACGTCATGCTGGTGCTGCTGATCATCTTCATGGTCACCGCGCCGCTGATGAACACCGGCGTCGACATCGATCTGCCGCAGGTGACGGCGCAGCAGCTCGAGGATCCCGAGGGCAAGCTGGTGCTGTCGATCAAGAGCGACCGCAAGCTGTTCCTCGGCGGCACGCCGGTGAAGTGGACCGATCTCAAGACCGTGCTCGCCGCCAACGAGAAGGTGAAGAAGGATCGCGCGATCCACGTCGAAGCCGATGCCAACCTGCCGTACGCCGTCGTCGTGACCGCGATGGCGGTGGCGAAGCAAGCCGGCGTGCCGAAGGTCCTCCTCCTCACCGATCCGGCGAAGAACCTCAAGCTCGAGGAGCTGGAGGCCGGGCCATGAGGATGACGGGCGATCAGATGCACGCGTTCTCGGGCATCGGCACCGCGATCGTCGCGGCGGTGGTCGGGGTCGCGTCGTGGTGGGCGAGCAGCGAGGCCGACGACCAGCCGAAGGATCCCTACGCCGACATGGAGGTCATCGACGCGTCGCTGGCCGAGAAGTCGTCGCCCGAGGTGGTGCAGCCGACCAAGCAGTTTCGCCAGCCCGATCCGATCAAGCCGACGACGATCTCGCGCGACGCCGACGCCAAGCCGACGACGAAGCCCGACGAGCCGCCGCCGAAAGATCCGGCGATCGACATCGACAAGATCCTCGCTGCCAACCGCGATCCCGACGACGATCTCGACCTCGGTCAGCCGGTGACGCAGCCGGTGGTCGGTCGCTTCGACGGCTCCGAGGACGGCTTCGGCGACGAGACCAAGGGCGATCCGTACCTCGGCGCGCTGAAGTCCGAGCTGCTGCGGGCCTGGGAGTATCCCGAGATCCTGTCCGACGTCGGCACGCCGATCGGCTGCATCCACCTCGAGCCCGACGGCAAGATCCCCGAGTTCGTGCTGCGCGAGAAGAGCGGCAACGACGAGCTCGACGACTCGGTCGAGCGCGCGATGCGCGAGCTGCAGAAGAAGCGGGACGCCGACCCCAAGCCGGTCCCGCCTCACCTCATCCCGAAGACGAGGAAGTGGATATGCTACCGAATGCGCGTTTGATGCGGATCGCCGCGATCGTGTGGCTCGTCGCCGCGATGGGCCTGCCTGGCCTCGCGGTCGCCGACGATGGCGTGATCATCGACGCCGCGGGCGCCAAGCGCGGCCGGTACCCGATCGCGCTGCCGGTCGCGGTCGACTCGGATGCCAGCGCGGCCGCCGAGGTCGCGGCGATCGAGGGCTTCGATCTGGCGGTCGCGGGGTACTTCAAGGTGCTCGAGCCGGCGTCGTTCCTCGCCGATCTCGGCGCCGAGAAGCTCAGCCTCGATCCGCAGAAGTGGAAGGACGTCGGCGCCTACGGCGTCGTGAAGTACCGCGTGGTGACGACGGGCGGCAAGGTCGAGCTCGAGGCGCGGCTGTACGAGGTGTCCAAGGGCACGACCGCGGTGCTGTCGAAGACCTATCGCGGCAGCCGCGCCGATCTGCGCGGCTTCGTCCACGCCTGGTGCAACGAGGTCGTCTTCTACTACACGAAGGAGCAGAGCTTCTTCGGCTCGAAGCTGGCGTACGTCACCAAGGGCAAGGGCAAGAGCGCGGTGATGGTCGCCGACTTCGACGGCCACGGCGCGTACTCGGTGACGCGCAACACGTCGACGAACGTGCTGCCGTCGTGGTCGCCGGGCGGCGGCCAGATCGCGTTCACGTCGTACATGCGCAACAACCCCGACCTCTACACCGTCGGCGCCGGCGGCGGCCGACCCAAGAAGCTCGCGAGCTACAAGGGCATGAACACCGGCGCGAGCTGGTCGCCCGACGGATCGAAGGTCGCGGTGACGTTGTCGAAGGACGGCAACCCGGAGATCTACGTCATCAGCGCCAGCGACGGCTCGGTGATCACCCGCATCACCGACAACAAGGCGATCGACACCTCGCCGGCGTGGTCGCGCGACGGCGCGTCGATCGCGTTCGTGTCGGATCGCGAGGGCGGTCCCCAGATCTTCGTCGCGCCAGCCGGCGGTGGCGCTGCCAAGCGGGTCAGCAAGAACGGCAGCTACAACACCACGCCGGCGTGGTCGCCCGCGAAGGGCGCGCGCGTGCTCGCGTACACGACGCGCGACGGCGGCACGTTCGACATCGTCACGCTCGACCTCGACACCGGCAAGATGGTGCGCGTGACCCAGAACGAGGGCTCGAACGAGGAGCCGAGCTGGTCGCCGAACGGCCGCGCGATCGCGTTCGCGCGCACCGGCGGCGGCGGCGGCGGGGTGTACATCGCGCCGGCCGATGGCGTCGGCAAGGCGATGAAGGTGGTCAGCGGATCGGTGACGGGCGTCGACTGGGGTCCTGCGCCCAAGCCGTGATCACGGCGCGACCGGGACCGCGAGCTGGAGCTCGCCCGGCGCGCGCGGCAGGAGCGGCAGCTGCCAGCCGCGGATCGCGCGAGCGACGCAGGTCTTGACGCGGCGCTGCGCGGGCGGCGTGGTGCCGTCGCGGCGGGCCGAGTGGAACTGCCACGCCGGCAGCCAGATGCGGCCCGGGCGTCCCGAGGCACGCGCGCACCGCGTCGTCGATCGGCGCGGTCGCCGCGGCGACCAGCGCGGGCGTGTCGGTCCAGGTCGCGGCGGGCTGGGCGTGGGCGATCGCGGTCGAGGCCGCGACCACGGCGGCGGCGAGGAGGAGGCAGCTCATGGCCGCGACTGTCAGCGAGCGGCGCCGCGGTGTCGCGATCACGGGGTCGGCGCGACGCTGCCCGGCGGCGGCGGCGGCGTGCGCTCGGGCTCGCGCTTGAGCGAGCCGGTGGTCGACGCGTGCAGCGCGGCGACGATGATGCCGAGGGCGATCAGCGCGACCAGCAGGAGCACGCCGAACGGCACGCGGTCGCCGAGCGTGCGGCGGGCGAAGAACCGGCCGGCCGAGCGACGGTGGATGGTGTCCTCGACCGCCTTGCCGAGCTCGGGCGGCGCCGCCGCGCGATCGAGCTTGCGCAGATCGTCGACCGCGGCGCGCAGCTCGTCGACCTCGGCGCGCAGCCCGGGATCGCGGGCGAGCGCGGCGTCGACCTCGGCGCGATCGGCCGGCGCCAGCGTGCCGTCGACGTAGTCGGACAGCATCGCCTGGAGGCGCTCGTCGGCGCTGGGCTCTACGCTGTCGGTCATCGGGATCCTCCGGGCATTGGCGGGTGGCGGGACATCATCACATGTGGCGAGCGATCTTCTTGCGCAGCGCGAGCCGCGCGCGGTGCAGCCGCGACTTCACGGTGCCGTCGGGCAGGCCGGTGATCTCGCAGATCTCCTCGATCGACAGGTCCTCGATCTCGCGGAGCACGATCACCAGGCGGTGATCCTCGTCGAGGGTGGCGATCGCGTCCTGCAGCACCTTGTCCATCTGCGCGCCCTCGACCGCGCGATCGGGGCGCGGCATCGGGCCGGCCGGGCCCGACGACACCACCGCGCCGGCGTTCTCGTCGAGCTCGTCCTGGGCGCGATCGTGGCGGCGTGACAGGTACTTGATCCGGTTCTTGCAGTGGTTCACCGCGACCCGGTACAGCCACGTCGAGAACTTCGCCTCCTCGCGGAAGCTGTCGATGGTCTTGAAGACGGTGATGAAGACCTCTTGCGCGACGTCCTCGGCCTCGGCGCGGTTGCCGAGCATGCGGTAGGTCAGGTTGTAGACCCGATCGCGGTGCTCGGTGACCAGCTCGCGGAACGCTCGCTCGTCGCGCTCGCGCAGGCGGCGGACCAGGAGCTGTTCACGAGTCGACATGGACGGGGCGAGCATAGCCGATGCCGATCCCGGCAAACGCGCACGCCCACACGACAACGCCCGCACACCACGGGTTCCCACGCGCGACCTCTTCGCCTC
>JAYTAJ010000223.1:0-1970 GCA_043737575.1 Myxococcales bacterium
CTGCGCCAGGCCCAGAAGATGGAGTCGCTCGGGCTCCTGGCCGGCGGCGTCGCCCACGACTTCAACAACCTGCTGACGCCGATCCTGATGTGCAGCGAGATGCTGCGCGACGGCGTGGTGTCGGCCGATGAGCTGCAGGAGTCGGTCGCCGACATCATGACGGCCGCGCTCGACGCCCGCGATCTGGTGGCGCAGCTGCTCGCGTTCGGCCGCCGCCAGATGCTGCAGCTCCGCAACGTCGATCTCAACGAGGTGTGCGAGCGCGCGGTCAAGCTGCTCACCCGGTCGCTGCCCGAGAC
Organism: Myxococcales bacterium; assembly: GCA_043737575.1. GTDB lineage: Bacteria > Myxococcota_A > Polyangia > Haliangiales > Haliangiaceae > UBA2376. The sequence continues at coordinate 300 of JAYTAJ010000223.1, forward strand.
CATCCGGATCGAGCTCGCGTGTCAGCCCGGGCTCGACGGCGTCCACGCCGACGCCGGGCAGCTCCAGCAGGTCGTCGTCAACCTCGCGATCAACGCCCGCGACGCGATGCCGGGCGGCGGGCTCCTGCGGATCGCGACCGCCGAGCGCCGCCACGGTGGTGAGCGCTATGGCACGATCGTCGTCGAGGACAACGGCGCGGGCATCGAGCCCGATCTGTTGCCCCACATCTTCGAGCCGTTCTTCACGACCAAGAGCGTCGGCCGCGGCACCGGGCTCGGGCTGTCGACCGCGTACGGCATCGTCAACCAGCACCGCGGCGCGATCCAGGTCGTCAGCACCATCGGCCAGGGCACGCGCTTCGAGATCCGGCTGCCGTTCAGCGATCGGCCGCGGGTGCCGATCGCCGCCACCGCGTCGCTGCGCGCCGCCGTCGCGCCCGCTGGCTGCACCATCCTCGTCGTCGAGGACGAGCCGTCGGTGCTCAGCCTGGTCGCCCGGGTCCTGCGCCGCGAGGGCTATCACGTCCTCGCCGCCAGCCGGCCCGACGTCGCGCTCGGGCTCGCCGCCGCCCACGTCGGCGCCCTCGGCCTGGTCCTCACCGACGTCGTGATGCCCGAGATGAACGGCCGCCAGCTGTACGACGCGATCGAGCGCCTTCGGCCCGGCACCCGCGTGCTCTACATGACCGGCTACGATCAGGAGGCCGTCACCGGCGCCGTCGCCGCGCCCGAGCGCGTGCTGCGCAAGCCGTTCTCGCTGGCCGGCCTCGTCGAAGCGGTGCGCGACGCCCTCGCCTAGTTGACCCGTCTCGCTTGGTCCTGTGCCCGGGGACTGCGTTGCGTCCTCCGGTCCTCACCTCATTTGCCTCGGCAAACTCGGTTCCGGTCCTCGGTCGCGCCTTGTCCGCGGGCACATGCCCGTCGCGATCCAGGGATCAACTCAGGTGAGCCCTGGGGTCAGTCATCGCTTCGGCGGCTTGCAGGCGTCGGCGACGCCGCCGGCGCAGGCCTTCTTGTAGAGCGCGGCGGCGGCCTTGGGGTTCTTGGCGACGCCCTCGCCCTTCTGGTGCAGGCGCGCGAGGCGGTTGCACGCGCTCGCCTCGTCGCCGTCGCACGCCTGCTTGAAGGCCGCGGCGGCCTTGCGGTTGTCCTCGGGCACGCCCTCGCCGTCGTCGTACATCACGCCGAGGTTCTTGCAGCCGCGCGGCCGGCCGCGGTCGCACGCCTTCTGGTACAGCGTCACCGCCTTGGCGTCGTCGATCGCGACGCCCTCGCCGTTGTCGTACATGACGCCGAGGTTGGTGCAGCCGATCGCGTCGTCGCCGTTGCACGCCTTCTCGTACAGCGCCGCGGCGCGGGTGTCGTCGGCGGGGATGCCCTCGCCGTTGTCGTACATCAGGCCGAGGTTGGCGCAGCCCTTGGCGTGGCCGGCGTCGCACGACTTGGTGTAGAGCGCGAGCGCCTTGGCGTCGTCGAGCGTGACCCCCTCGCCGTCGTCGTACATCGCGCCGAGGTTGGTGCAGCCCTTCATGTCGCCGCCGTCGCAGCCGCGCTGGTACAGCGACACCGCGGTCGCGTCGTCGATCGTCATGCCGTCGCCGTTGTCGTGCATGAGGCCGAGGTTGGTGCAGCTCTTCGGCTCGCCGCCGTCGCAGGCCTGGCGATAGAGCT
>JAYTAJ010000224.1:0-4612 GCA_043737575.1 Myxococcales bacterium
AGGGCGTGGGCCACCGCGACCGTGCCCGCCGCGAACAGCGGCTTCTCGAACACGCCCATCGGGCCGTTCCAGAACACCGTGCGCGCCTTGCCGACCGCGGCGCGGTACGCCTCGATGGTCTGCGGGCCGACGTCGAGCGCCATCAGGTCGCCGGGCACCGCGTCGATCGCGACGGTGCGCGAGGTCTCGGCGTCGAGGCCGGTCGCGACCACGACGTCGGTCGGCAGCAAGACGGTCCTGCCGGCCTCGCTGGCCTTGCGCAGGAAGTTGCGCGCGATGACCAGCTTGTCGGTCTCGACCCGGCTCTTGCCGAGGTTGCGGCCCTGGGCGGTGAGGAAGGTGTTCGCCATCGCGCCGCCGATCGCGATCGTGTCGACCCGCCCGAGCAGCGCGTCGAGCACGTCGATCTTGTCGGACACCTTGGCGCCGCCGAGGATCGCCAGGTACGGCCGATCGACGTCGCCGAGCAGGCGCGACAGCACGTCGATCTCCTTCGCCATCACGAAGCCGGCGCCGCGCGCCGCGACGTGGGCGACCATGCCCGCGGTCGACGCGTGGGCCCGATGCGCGGTGCCGAACGCGTCGTTGACGTAGACGTCGCAGTACGACGCCAGCGCCCGCGCGAAGGCGTCGTCGTTGGCCTCCTCGCCGGGATCGAACCGCAGGTTCTCGAGCAGCGCGATCTGACCGTCGCGCAGATCGCTCACGACCTTGCGCGCGCCGTCGCCGACCGGCTCGTCGGCCAGCGTGACGTCGACCGCGAGCAGCTCGGCCAGCCGCGCCGCGACCGGCTCGAGCGACAGCTCGGGCTTGACCTTGCCGTCGGGGCGGCCGAGGTGCGAGCCGAGCACGATGCGAGCGCCGCGCTCGATCAGGTGGCGGATCGTCGGCAGCACCGCGACGATGCGGGCGTCGTCGGTGACCTGGCGGGTCTTGCCACCGTCGGCGGGGGCCAGCGGCACGTTCAGATCGACGCGCACGAAGACCCGGCGACCCTCGACCGGCAGGGCCTCGACGTGGAGGATGCCCTTCGGGAGCGCCATCGCTACAGCTTTCCGCCGACGAACGCCGCGAGGTCGAACAGCCGCTGCGAGTAGCCCATCTCGTTGTCGTACCAGGCCAGGACCTTGACCTGATCGTCGATCGCGGTGGTGAGCGCGGCGTCAACGGTCGCCGAGTACCGGTTGCCGTTGTAGTCGCACGACACCAGCGGTTCGTCCGAGACGTCGAGGATGCCCTTGAGCGCACCGGCCGCGGCCGCGCGCATCGCGTCGTTGACCTCCTTCGCGGTCGCCTTCTTCTCGAGGCGCACCGTCAGATCGACCAGCGACACGTTCGGCGTCGGCACCCGGATCGCCATGCCGTCGAGCTTGCCCGCCATCGACGGCAGGACCTCCTTCAACGCCTTGGCGGCCCCGGTCGTCGTCGGGATCATCGACAGCGCCGCGGCGCGGGCCCGCCGAAGGTCCTTGTGCGGCAGGTCGAGGATCTGCTGATCGTTGGTGTAGCTGTGGATCGTCGTCATGATGCCCGACACGATCCCGAAGCTCTCCTGCAGCACCTTGGCGACCGGCGCGAGGCAGTTGGTCGTGCACGACGCGTTGGAGATCACATGGTGATCGGCCGGCTGGTAGGCCTCGAGGTTGATGCCGCAGCACAGCGTGACGTCGGGGTCCTTGGCCGGCGCGCTGATGATCACCTTCTTGGCGTTGCCGAGGTGCTTGCCCGCGCTGGCCTTGTCGACGAAGCGGCCGGTCGCCTCGATCACGATGTCGACGCCGTGGTCCTTCCACGGGATCTCGCCGGGGTCCTTGATCGCGGTGATGACGACGCGGTCGCCGTTGATCACCAGCGCGTCGGTCTCGACGGCCACCGTGCCCGGGAACTTGCCGTGCACCGAGTCGTGCTTCAGCAGGTGCGCCAGCGTCTTGACGTCGGTGAGGTCGTTGATGAGGACGAGATCGAACGTGCCGGGTGCATCCGCCAGACAGCGGACGAACCCGCGACCGATACGTCCGAAGCCGTTGATGCCTACGCGAACCTTGGCCATGGAAGCTCTCCGAGGGTGAAGTCGCGCGAACCGTAGTGCATTCGCGCGCGCGTGGCTACACGCTCATCCCCTCTCGATCGCTCCTCCCGCCGCCGCCGCTGCCGATCGATCAGCTCGCGATCACGTCGCGCGCGCTGCTCTCGCTCGCCATGCGCTGCGTGACCTCGCTGATCAGCTCGGTCGCGAGGGAGACGATCTGGCGTTCGTCGTAGCCCTGCGCCGTGAGCTCGCGAAAGAGAGACTTCGCGAGGATCCGCACCTGCTTCTGACGCTCGGCATTGCTCATCATCAACCTCGGTCTTCATCCAGCATCTCGCGTGCCAGCGCCAAGCCCCTGAAAATGCCTCACCCACACCCGAGCGATTGGGGGTTCTTGTGCGTAAAGCCGCGCCACATGCGCAGCGAGCTACGCACAAGCTACTGAAATGGCTGAACCATTGGGGTCGCGACGGTTGCGCGGCGCCGTCGCTACGGACACGCGCTCGCGCTCGGGACGCAGACGTCGCCGCACGCCTTCTGACCGGTCGGACAGCAGTAGCCGTTCGAGCACAGCTGACCGCCGCCGCAGGTCACGCCGCACCCGCCGCAGTGGGCCACGTCGCTCGCCGGGTTCACGCAGGTGCCGTTGCAGTCGATCTGTCCCGCCGGGCAGGCGCGCGCGCAGCAACGGAAGCCCTCGTTGGCGAAGGTGTAGCCGACCGGCACCACCGTCAGATCGAAGTCGCACGTGAGGCCGGGCTGGTAGTTGTCGTAGGAGCCGCCGCGCAGCGTGTAGACAGTCTGCCCCGCGACCACGCGCGGATCATCGACCCACTCCTTCAGGTTGCCCGACTGATCGCTACTCAGCGCGACCGACGCGCAGGTCGCGAGCGTCCCGGTCGGGATCGCCTGGTCCTCGTTGACGCCGCCCGCCACCGGATCGTAGTCGCTGCCGTTGCAGTTGTTGGCCGCGTAGGCGTTGCCGTACGGGAACGTCCGGTTGGCCGCGCCCTCGCAGAACTGGCCCCACTCGTCGGTGACGACCTGGCCCGCGCCGTCGCGCGTGACGCGACACATGCGCATGCCCGCGCCCGCGCACGCGGCCCGCACCGCGGCGAGGTTTGGCGACGCCCACGGCAGGCGGCCGCTGACCGAGCACGCGCGGCTGGTGATGAAGCCGGGCGCGACCGCGGTGGCGTCGGGATGGCTCGCCTCGTAGCGGTACATCACGACGCTCTGGCCGCCGACCGTGATCGGACCGACCGTCGCGTCGCGCACGCCGAGCAGCGCGCCGTTGTCGTAGGGCTCGTCAGTGTGGCCGTCGCAGTCGTTGTCTCGGTTGTCACAGGTCTCGCTGATCGCGACCGCGCCCGCGGCGGTGACGTTGCAGCGCAGGCCGGTCATCGCCGCGTTGCACACCAGCGATCCGGTGCCGCGGCAGATGCCGAGCCGCCGCGTCGTGCCGAAGGTGCCGTCCTCGGCGCACGCGGTGTTCTTCAGCGGGTAGACCTCGTCGGCGCCGCCGTCGCAGTCGTTGTCCCGGCCATCGCACAAGGTCTCCTCGAGGACGACGTCGCCGTTCGGCTGGAGCTGGACGTCGGGATCGGTGTAGAGGCAGTCCCAGCCGGTCGCGCCGGTGCAGGTCGGCTGCGTGCCCGCGCACTCACCGAGCTGCTTGCAGAAGTTCGCGGGGCGGATGATGCCGGGGTCGGCGACGTCGACCAGGCCGTCGCAGTCGTTGTCGGCGCCGTCGCACACCTCCTGGCCCGAGAACGTGCAGGCGTACTCGCAGCCGTTGCCGGCGACGCCGTCGAGGTTGACCCAGCCCGCGAGGCAACCCGCGACGGTGCACGCGCCGCCCGAGCAGCCCGCGACCGCGTGGGCGAGCGTGCAGCCGGCGCAGCTGGCGCAGTAGCGCGGGTCGTTGAGCTTGTCGAAGCCGTTGTCGATCGCGCCGTTGCAGTCGTCGTCGAGGTTGTTGCAGCTCTCGGCGCTGGCGCCGACGTCGCCGACGCAGTCGAGGGTGCCGAGCGTGCAGGTCGTGGTGCCGGCGGTGCACTCGCCGGCGTTGGTGCCGCACCCGGCGCCGCCGCCGGGGTTGCCGTCGTCGATGACGCCGTCGCAGTCGTTGTCGACGCCGTCGCAGCGCTCGACCCCGCCGTTCGACGGCACGCAGCCATACTCGCAGCCGTCGGCGGGGCTGCCGTTCAGGTTGTGGAAGTTCGGCTGACACGCGCCCATCGCGCAGGTCGACGTCTGGCACAGCGCGGTCGCGTTCGCGAACGCGCAGGTGTTGCCGCAGCCGCCGCAGTTGTTCGGATCGTTGGTGAGGTTGAAGCCCTCGTCGGTCTGCTGGTTGCAGTTGTTGTCGACGCCATCGCAGCGCTCGACGCCGGTGTCGATGCAGCCGTACTCGCAGCCGTTGCCCGGCGCGCCGTCGAAGTCGATGAAGCCGAAGTTGCACGACGCCACCGTGCAGGCGCCCAGCGCGCAGCCCGCGGTCGCGTTGGCGGGCGCGGCGCACGGCGCGCAGCTGCCGCAGTGGGCCGGATCGTTCTGCTTGTCGAAGCCGTTGTCGACGGC
>JAYTAJ010000225.1:0-10642 GCA_043737575.1 Myxococcales bacterium
GTGGCTCACCGTCGCGGTGCCGGGCACCACCGAGGCCTGGCCCGGGCATCGCGCCGCGATCGCCGCGCTGGCGGCGGGCGGCGCGGCGATCGTCGACGGCAGCGAGCTGCGCATCGTCGACGCGGGCGCGGCGGTGATCGCGACCTTGCCCGGCCTCCCCTACGCCGAGCGTCTGGCCGCGGGCGCCGACGGTTGCAGCCACGATCCCGACGACGTCGCCCGCATCGTCGCCGAGCTGGTCGAGGTCGCGGCCGAGCGACCGACGGTGCTGGTCGGCGCGCGCGCCCCCCAGGGCGGCATCGGCGACGTCGCGGCGCGCGGCGTCCACGCGGGCGATCCCGAGCTGGCCAGCGCGGCGGCGGCGGTCGGGCTCGTCATCCACGCGTCGATCGACGGCGCGCCGATCGCGCGCGGCCAGGCCGAGGGCGGCGATCACGACGCGATCGCGGCGGGCTCGCTCGATCCGATCCCGCGCTACGGCGCCGACGGCGCGCGCCTGACGCCGAGCCTGACCGTCGTCACGTTCGACCGCCGCGGCCGAGCCTGGCGTGCGGTGGCGGTCGACCCGATGGTACGGTGAGCGGGTGTCGACCCCGGCACCTCGCCACTTCTGTCCGCGGTGCCGCGCCAGCTACGCGGTGCCGCAGGCGTTCTGCTCGGAGTGTGGCGCCGACATGCTGCGGGCGTCGGCGATCGACGTCGCGGCGGCGCGCGAGGCCGCGCTCGGCGACACCGGCGTGACCGGCGCGGCGGCGCCTCGCCCCGATCGCCGCATCACCGCGTCGAACCAGACCTGGCTCGGCCACATCGTCGACGGTCGCTACCGCGTGCTCGAGGCGATCGGCCGCGGCGGCATGGGCGTGGTCTACAAGGTCGAGCACGTCCGCATGGGCAAGATCGCGGCGATGAAGGTGCTGCACCGCGATCTCGAGAACGATCCCGACGTGGTGCAGCGGTTCGAGCGCGAGGCCGCGGCGGTGTCGCGGCTGCAGCATCCGAACGCGGTGCAGGTCTTCGACTTCGGCACGGCGCAGGGCGCGCTGTACCTGATCATGGAGTACGTCCGTGGCCAGGATCTCGGCAGCATCGTCGAGCGCGACGGGCCGCTGCCGTTCGCGCGGGCGGCGCCGCTGCTGGTCCAGATCCTCGGCGCGCTGGCCGAGGCCCACGAGCTCGGCATCGTCCACCGCGATCTCAAGCCCGACAACGTGCTGGTCACGCGCACGACCGGCGGTCGCGACTTCGCGAAGGTGCTCGACTTCGGCCTCGCCAAGCTGGCGCACCAGGGCGGCGCGCCCGAGGTCAGCGACCGCGCGCAGATCGTCGGGACGCCGTACTTCATGGCGCCCGAGCAGATCCGCGGCGACGACGTCGACGCCCGCGCCGATCTCTACGGCATGGGCGCGCTGATGTATCGCATCCTGACCGGGCACTACCCGTTCACCGCGAGCTCGGCGGTCGGCGTGCTGACCAAGCACCTGACCGCGATCGCCGAGCCACCGTCGCGGCGCGCGCCGAGCCAGGGCATCGCGCCCGAGATCGACGCGATCGTCACGCGCGCGCTCGCCAAGGACGCGGACGATCGCTGGCCGAGCGCGACCGCGATGGCGGCGGCGATCGAGGAGGCCTACGCCGAGCTGGTCGGCGATCGCTCGACGCTCAGCCCACCGTCGGGGTCGAGCGCGCCGAAGCGGCGGTCGCAGACCGAGGATGACGAGCCGCTGTCGGACCTGCGCCTGCGCCGCAGCGATCTCGATCTGTACGAGCGCTCGCTGCGCCGCGGCCGCTGGCTGGTGGTCGGCGCGGCGCTGCTCGCGGTCGCGGCGCTGGCCGCGGTCGCGCTGTGGTGGCTGGTCGTGCGTGAGCCGCCAGCGCGGCGCAGCGAGCACGAGCCCAACGACACGATCGCGCAGGCGACGCGGATCGCGCTCGACACCGCGGTGACCGGCGAGCTCGGACGGCGGCGGTCGCGCACCGAGCCCGACGTCGATCTGTTCGTCGTCGCGCGCGCGGCTGGCGACGCCCGGCCGCTGACGGTGCGGCTCGGCGCGCTGCCCAACATCGACGTCGCGGTGACGGTGCGCGACCGCGCGGGCACGGTGATCGCGAGCGCCGACGAGGCGGCGATCGGCGGCGGCGAGGCGATCGTCGCGCGCCGCGTGACCGGGCCGGTGACGATCGAGGTCGCGCAGATCATGACCGGCGCGCTGCCGATCGAGAACGTGTCGGATCGCTACGCGCTCGAGGTCCGCGCCGAGGCGGTCGATCCGACCTGGGAGCTCGAGCCCAACAGCGGCGCCACCGACGCGATCGCGATCGCGCCGTCGGTGACGAGGCGCGGTCGCCTCGAGGCCCGGGCCGACGTCGACGCGCTGCGGTGGACCGGCGACGCGGGCCAGGTCGTCGTCGACGTCACCGCGCCGCCGTCGGTGCCGCTGTCGTGGCGCGGGCCCGACGGCGTCGATCGCAAGGCCGGGCGCGTCACCGTCACGCTCGCGACCGGCGCGCTGATCACGCTGCGCCGCACCGATCGCGACGCGATCAAGGGCACGACGACCGGCGCCGACGCGGCGTGGGCGGTGACGATGACGCCCGCTACGCCGTGAGCGTCAGATCGGCGGTCAGCGCGTCGAGCAGCGCGTCGAGGCCGGCGTCGCGATCGACGAAGCGATGCGCCAGCGGTGGCGCCGGCGGCGCGCCGTCGCCGTTGCCGCGGACGATGCGGCGCGCGTTGGGCTGCGCCCGGCGGGCCTCGTCGAGGATGCGGCGCCAACGCTCGTCGCTGGCGTCGTGCTCGGCGATCACCGCGTCGAGCGACACGCCGCGCAGCGCCTCGACCACGCCGTCGAGGTCGGTCGCGAAGCGGACGTCCCAGCCGCTGGTGACGTAGAGCGCGAGGGCGCCGCGCTGGCGCCGCTCGTCGCCGACCACCAGCACCCGCAGCCGCTTGGCTGGCTTCTCGTGCGGCCCGGCCTCGCGGGCCAAGAGCGCGACGAGGATCTTCCAGTCGTCGGGCGGATCGAGCACGCGGATGCCGAGGCCGGGGCTGGGCCCGAGGATCGAGCGCGACACCTCGCCGACCACCTCGACCGGCGTGCCGCGGGCGCGGTCGAAGATCGCGATCAGCACGCGGGTGCCGGCGTCGAGCGGCGTCGCGGTGTCGAGGAAGCAGCCGACCGACGAGATGTCGCGCGTCTGACAGACGAACATGTCGCCGCCGTTGGGAAACACGGTGGCGGCGAGCTGCGCGCGGAGTCGGAGAGCACGGCGAGACACGACGAGCGGTCATAACACGGGCGGCGGACGCCGTCTGCGGGCTCACGATCGGGCCGCGGTGATACGCTCGAGTCGCGTGTCCGCCGAGCTATCGTTCCACGCATCGGCGATCCCGTTCGTCGTGCTGACGATCGCGCTGGTCGCGCTCGCGGTGGTGCCGGCCCTGTACCGCGGCGATCCGGTGGTGCGGCTCGGCTTCGTCTTGATCGCGCTGTCGGCGCTACCGTGGGCGGCGACGACGGTCGTCGTCGGCTGCATGACCGACGCGGCGCTCGCGGCGCCGGTGTCGCGCGCCGGGTTCGCGCCGCTGCCGCTGGTCGGCTCGGGGCTGCTGATGGTGATCCTCGGCGTCGCCGGCAAGGTCGACGCCCACCGCGGCGTGCTGGTCGCCAGCGTGCTCGGCAACGCGCTGATGATGGTCGTGTGCGCGGCGACCGCGCAGGTGGTGGCGTCGATGCAGCTGACCGAGTGGGGCCTCCTGTATCCGCGCGCCGGCGTGCTGTACGCGCTCCACGTTGGCACCATCCCGCTGTGCGTCGGGTACGGCGCGTGGGCGTCGCGCGGCGCCCTGCGGTGGCGGAGCAGCCACGATCCGTCGTCGCTGCGCGCGGTGATCGGCGTCGGCGTGCTGGCGGTGATCGCGGTGAGCGACGTGTTCCTGACCTACGGCCTGGTCGGCGTCTATCCGTGGTCCTGGCTGCCGAGCCTGGTCGCGGTCGGGCTGTCGCTGTACGCGATCTGGTCGGGCGACGTGCTGCGATCGCGCGGGATCGATCCGGCGGCGGTGACCGAGCTCGGCCTCGGCGTCGTCGCGCTGGCGGCGCTGACCGCGCTGGCGAGCGCGACCCGGGCCCCGGCGGCGCTCGCGATCGGCGCCGGCCTCGCCGCGGCGGCGCTGATCACCGCGGGCCGCACGTTCACCCGCGCGACCGGCGCCCCGACGCCGGTGCGGCGCCGCGACGTCGACGATCTGGTCGATCAGCTGGCCGAGGTCGAGCGACCCGAGGCGGTCGCGACCGTGCTGGCCGAGTTCTTCGCCGATGCCGGTCTCCTCGCCGAGGTCCAGGTGTGGATGGCAGGCCCCGACGAGCTGACCGCGATCGGCGCGAAGGATCGCAGCTGGCCGACGCCGCCCGAGGTCCGCGCGTACCTGGTGCGGATCGATCGCGCGTTCCCGGTCGGCGATCTCGCGACCGAGCGGCTCGGCGCGCTGCGGCCCGCCCTCGAGCAGTGGATCCGCGGCACCAGCGCCGAGGTGATCGTGCCGCTGTGCGATCGCGATCGGCTGATCGGCGTGTGCGTCGGCGATCGCCCCGACGGTCGGGCGCTGCGCGACGGCGAGCGCGCCCGCGTCGACGAGGCGGCGCGGGTCGCGGCGCGGGCGCTGACGGTGCTGTCCTTGCGCCACGAGATCGAGGCGCGCACCGAGCTGACCCGCGAGCTCGAGCTGGCCGAGGCGGTCCGCCAGGCGCGCTCGGCCGACGATCGCCGCGACGTCGCGGGCGTCCAGGTCGCGGTCAGCTATCAGCAGGCGGCGCGGGTCGCGGGCGATCTCTGGTACACGGCGGCGCTGCCCGATGGTCGGCTGTTCGTGCTGATCGGCGACGTCGCGGGCCGCGGCACGCCGGCCGCGCTGATCTCCGCGGCGGTGGTCGGCGCGTGCCAGAGCGCGATCGGCCTGGCGACGCCCGAGAGCGCGCCCGCGACGCTCCTGGCGCTGCTGCACGAGGTCGTCGTCGGCATCGACGGCGGCCGCCACCGCGTGACCGTGCTCGGCGCGACGATCGATCGGCGCGATCCGACGCAGCCGGGGCGGATCGACGTCGCGATCGCCGGGCATCGCGGCGGCTATCTGGTGCATCGCAACGCCGCGACCGTCGAGCTGTCGCCGCTGATCGGCCAGGGCGCGCCGCTCGGCGAACCGGCGTGGAAGGCGAGCTCGGCGACCCGCGCGCTCGCGGCCGGCGACGTCGTGGTCCTCACCAGCGACGGCGTGACCCACGCCCGCGATCGCGCCGGCCACGGCTGGGGTGAGCGCCGCCTGCAGCGCACGCTGCGCGAGCACGGTCCGGAGGCGGGCGTCGGGCTCGGCGACGCGGTGCTCGCGGCGGTGACCGCGCATGTCGGCGGCGCGAGCCACGACGACGATCTGCTGGTGATCGCGATCGCGACCTGACGTCAGCGGTCGGGATCGCCGACGAGCCGCAGGCCCGCGGGCAAGGTGTCGCCGAGCGCGACCCGCTCCTCGCGCGCCTCGAGGGCGACCACCTGCTCGACCAGCAGCGCGGCGCGCTCGCCGCCCGGCAGCGCCCGGACCGCATCGGCGACCCGGGCTCGCAGCGCGTCGTCGAGATCGCGGGCGCGATCGTCGGTGCGGCGCGCGAGCTGGGCGAGCGAGAAGCCGACCTTGTCGGGCTCGGGCCAGTCCCAGCCGAGCAAGGTCTCGAGCCACGACGCCGCCTTGCTCGCGGGCACGACGGTGTTGTGCGGACCGTAGAGCGGCACCCGCGCGCCGACGCGGCCGAGCGCCCACAACAGCACCGCGTCCTCGCGGCCCTTGCGCGTGTCCATGCGTCGCATCAGCTCGTCGCCGAGCTTGAGCTTGTGCGCGACCGGGATGCGCTCGAGGCTGGCGACCGCGCGCCACATCTCGCCGAGCTCCTGGCGCGACGCCTTCACCTCGGCGAGCTTCTTGTGCTGGCGCAGGCCGGGTAGCAGCAGGCCGGCGAGGCGATCGTAGATCTGCTCCTGCTGCCCTGCCGACATGCCGCCCGCGACGCGGCGCCACACGACCCACCACGCCAGCCGCGACGCCTCGGTCTTGCCGAACTTCGGGCCCTCGTTGAAGACGCCCCAGATCTGCCGGATGCGCCAGGCGTCGAGCGACGCGCCCCAGCCCGGGCGCAGGCACAGCCCGGCGAGGCCGAGCCAGCGCTGCTCGTGATCGGCGGAGCGCTTGCGGGTGTCGACGACCTCGATCAGCGCGTCGTAGAGGCCGCGCGCGGTGGTCGCGGGCCACTCGTCGCGGCGGGCTTCGAGCAGGTCCTCGAGCTCGCGGGTGAGCGGCGCGAGCAGCGCGCTGTCGCCGCGGAACGCCGCCTGGGTGTGGGCGCGGGCGTCGTCGAGGCGAGGGTGCGGCGGCGCCGCGGCGTCGTCGAGCGCGGGCCCGGCGGCGCCCCCCGCGCGCATGTCGAAGCTCAGCCGCCAGCGCGCCGTGGCGCCGCGCTCCTCGCACCAGATCTCGACCGCGCCGAGCTCGGTGATCGCGACCTGCAAGCGGACGCTGACCGTGCTGCGGCCGGGCGCGCGCAGCACGGTGACGATCGGCGGCAGCTCGAGCAGATCCGAGCCGTCGTCGAGCGTGTCGGCCCGGCCGTCGCCGATCGGCACCAGCGTCCCGGGCGCGTCGGTCCGCGAGCTCGACGAGTACAGCTTGAAGCGGACCGGCCGGTTGGTGACCAGATCGAAATCGCGGTCCAGCTCGACCCCCGAGCCCTCGTCGAGGCCCTTGGGCGCGAGGCACACCGCCATCGCCGCGCCCGCCGCGTCGACGCCGAGGTAGAACGCGCGCGGCGTGCCGCCGCGGATGCGCGCCGCCAGCCCGCGGCGGACCAGGCCGAAGTGCGCGGCGCCGACCGCGACCGCGAGCTCGGGTGCGTCGGCGTGCAGCTCGCGCGGGCGCGGCTCGGGTTGCCAGGCCGCGAGCTGATCGAGCACGCGGTCGCGCAGCGCGGCGGGAGTCATCGCGCCGCCGTTGAACAGCACGGCGTCGACGCGCGCCGCGCCGTGGCGGTGGAGGAACGACGCCAGGTGCCGCGTGATCGCGGCGTCGCTGGCGTAGGGCAGCCCCAGCTCCTGCAGGCCGCCGCGGCCGCGCTGCGGCGTCGCGGTCGCGGTGACGGCGGGGAAGAAGCCGTCGAGCAGCACCGCGTCGAGCTCGGCGCGCGTGACCTGATCGCGCAGCGTGCCCGCGATCAGCCGGGCGCCGCGCGCCGCGACGGTGATCGGCACCTCGGTCGGCGGATCGTCCTCGAGCAGCGCCTCCTTGGCGAGCCGACAGGCGTGGACCAGCCCGTGCCACTGCAGCGCGTCGAGCCGCTTGCCGAGGCGCTGCTCGACCAGCTTCGCCAGCGTCAGATCGACGTTGTCGCCGCCGAGCAGCAGGTGATCGCCGACCGCGACCCGGGCGAAGCCGCCGTCGGGCTCGACCGTGATCAGCGTGAAGTCGGTGGTGCCGCCGCCGACGTCGAACACCAGCACCCGCTCGCCCGCCGCCAGCGCCCGGGCCGCGCCGCGGTTGCGATCGATCCACGCGTAGAACGCGGCCTGAGGCTCCTCGAGGAGGACGACGGTGGCGAGCCCGGCCTTGGCCGCGGCCTCGACCGTCAGCTCGCGCGCCGCCTCGTCGAACGACGCCGGGCAGGTGACGATCACGTCCTGATCGGCGAAGCGCGCGTCGGCGGCGCCGTGCTGGTGCTCCCAGGCGTCGCGGATGTGGCCGAGGATCTGCGCCTGGGCCGCGACCGGCGACAGCCGCGGCCCGTCGTCGCCGCCCCACGGCAGGATCGCGGCGCGGCGATCGACCCCCGGATGACACAGCCACGACTTCGCCGACGCGATCATCCGCGCCGGGTTGCGCGCGCCCTGGCTGCGCGCCAGCTCGCCGACCACCTCGCGGCCGCCCGCCCCCGCGGGCCGCCATGGCAGCGCGGTCTCGGCCGCGGACAGATCGTGCTCGCCCGGCAGGTAGACGAACGACGGTAGCTGGCGGCGCGGCCCGACCTCGCCGGGCGCGACCAGCTGCGGCACGTCGAACACCCGCACCCGCGGATCGGCGGCGCCGGTGTCGACGTACGCGACCGCGGTGTTGGTGGTCCCGAGGTCGATGCCGATCAGGTAGCGCGCGGGCATCGCCCTCGGATCTACATCGACGGTGCGCGGCGGCGCCAGTTACGCCAGCGCCGATTCACGCGCCACGGCGGACGGCCGCGCTCCTGACTGACACGGAATTCGCCAGGCGTCAGCACGACATCCGAAATTTTTCGGAATCGTGTTTGACATTCTCCGACCAACCGTCTAGACAGATACTCATTCGTCGCGTCGCCTTTCTGGTGGCCGCGGCCGGCACGAGAGCGACAGGGCGGGCAGGTTCTCGAAGATTCTTCGGAACCATTTCAACGCTCGAACGTCTACCCGCCCACCGTCGACCGCCCGTCACAAGCGCCCCCGTCACAAGCGCGAGAACAAGACTCTACCCCACAAGCACCCATGATCCGCTCCACCCTACATACGTCCGCGTCAATCCAGAGCTCGCTCTGGTGCGCGCACGGATCCTTGCAAGCGCCACGCTTCGCCGAAGGCTCGCGTCGTGGTCGACGGACGATGAATCTCGTCGTCGCCATCGGTCGCGCCCCCATTGGCTTCAGCAAGGATCCCCCGGGAGCCCTCACGTAGCTTCGTCCACTCGACGAATGCACCAGAGGGCCACCCGGGAACCACCCAGGTGGCCCTTTCGCATTTCGGCTTCTGCCTCTCACGAGATACCGGACTGGTCTAATCGGCAAGACCGGCGGCTCTGACCCGTCCAATCCAGGTTCGACTCCTGGGTCCGGTACTGCTGCGTCCCCGACAGGACGCGGTCACGCCCCAGGTGTGTCCGCGATCGGCCGGAGAGGTCGCGACTGATCCCTGACAACTGAAGAGACGAATGACACGTCCGCCCGACGAGGATTCCCGATCCTCGGCGGCGCGGACGTTCTCTCCCACTCTGGCGTAGATGGTCTGCGCGCCTGGCTGAAGCCCAGGAGGTTCTGGTTCGATCCCGGAGGGTGGGACTGCACGTACTACCGGGTTGGTAGCAAACGTTGGCTTTTTGCAGCGGATTCTTAATCCGCCCTGACGTGGGTTCGATTCCCACCCGACCCACGCCAGCGAGTCACGACGCGCGACGTTCGCCGAACGCGCCGTGCTCGACAGGTGGACTCGCCTCCACCGCCGCAGGTGAAGTGTTGTGGTGACACGTCGGCTCGCCAAGCCGACATCGCAGGGTTCGATTCCCGCCACCTGCTCTCAGCGGGCCGTAGGCCGAGGGTTATAGGGTTTCCCTCAGGTCGAACACTTGCCCGTTCTTTCTTCCCCTGTTGTTCCCCAACCACACTGCCCATGACCTGGGCCGGAGGACCGCCATGTTGAAGCTCACGCAGCACTTCTCGACCAAGACGACCTCGCAGTCCGCGGCGATCCCCGGGACCAACCAGGTCCCGAACTCGGCCGGCGGGTTCACCTGGGCCCTCGACGACTGGGCCCGCCTCGATCGGTTCATCATCCTCGGCAGCGAGGGTGGCACCTATTACACCAGCGAGAAGGCGCTGACGATCGACAACGCCACCGCCGTCGGTCGCTGCATCGCCGCCGACGGCCCGCGGGTTGTCGCGCGCCTGGTCGAGCTGGCCGAGGCCGGCCGCGCCCCCAAGACCGACCCCGGCATCTTCGTGCTCGCGATGTGCGCGAAGCTCGGCGACGACGCGACCCGCAAGGCCGCGTATGGGTCGCTGTCCCGGGTCTGCCGCATCGGCACCCACCTCATGCACTTCGCGGAGTACGCCCAGGGCTTCGGCGGCTGGGGACGCGGCATGCGCAAGGCGGTGGCCGCGTGGTTCAACGACAAGCCCGCTCGCGATCTGGCCTACCAGCTCGTGAAGTACGGCAGTCGTGACGGCTGGTCGACACGGGACCTCCTGCGGCTGGCGCACCCGCGCGCGGCCTCGCCCTCGCACGATCGGCTGTTCTCGTGGGTGACCACGGGCGCGATCCCGGACGGCGCGGGCGACGACGCGGCGCTGCGGCTCCTGACCGCGGTCGACGAGCTCAAGCGGTGCGATCAGCCGAAGCGGGCGGCGGCGCTGGTGCGCGAGCACCGGATCCCCCGCGAGGCGGTGCCGACGAACTGGCTGACCTTCGCCGAGGTCTGGGACGCGCTGCTGATCGACATGCCGATGACGGCCATGATCCGGAACCTGGCGACGATGACCCGCATCGGGCTCCTCGGAGCTGGCACCGCGGCGACGCGCGTGGTCGTCGATCGGCTCGCCGATCGCGATCGCCTGACGAAGGCGCGGATCCACCCGATCGCGATCCTCGCGGCGATGACGACCTACCGCAGCGGCCACGGGGCGCGCGGCCACGGCGTCTGGACGCCGGTCGGCGCCATCGTCGACGCGCTCGACGCAGCCTTCTACCTGACGTTCCAGGCCGTGGTCCCGACCGGCAAGCGCACGATGCTGGCGCTCGACGTGTCGGGGTCGATGACCGGCGGCGCGATCGCGGGTGTGCCGGGGCTGACCCCGCGCATCGGCAGCGCGGCGAT
>JAYTAJ010000226.1:0-1968 GCA_043737575.1 Myxococcales bacterium
CCGGACCGCATCGGCCGGCGGACGCAGCGGCGGCGCTGCGCCTGCTCGCGGGGACGGTCGTGCGTCGCGAGCGATGGGCGGTCGACGAACATGAGCGACTGGTGGCGCATCCGTTCGACGTCGAGCAAACCTGCGATCAGCTCGCGCTCGTGCAAGCGCGCCACGGCGCTGTTCGGCCGGTGTTCGGCGTGGTGCCGCGGGAGCACCTGGTCGCGCGCTACGAGGGACGCGCCGGCGATCCAAGGGTCACGCACGAGGTCGTCGTCACCCACGATGCATGGGGCGCACCCACGCATACCGCCGAGATCGCGTACGCGCGGCGCGGCGCCGTCGACGATCCCGCGCAGGCGCGGACCTGGGTGACGGTGACCGACGCGGTGAGCGCCAACGTCGACACGCCCGCACAGCTCCTGCTCGGCGTGCAGATCGAGACGCGCCGCCACGAACTGGTCGGCATCGCCGCCATCGGCGGACGGATCACGCCAGCGTCGCTCGGCAGCGCTCGCGTGGCGGCGGCGCTGGCCGCTCCGTCGCCGTTCGAGGCCGCGCTCGATCCGTCGGCGACCGCGCCGGCGGCGCGGCTGCTCGCGTGGCAACGCACCTATTACTGGAACGATGCGCGCGATGCCGCAGCGCCGCTCGGCACGGCCGGGCCCGCGCCGCGGGTGCACCACGGCGAGACCGCCTGCCTGACTCCCGGGCTGGTGGCTGACGCGTTCGGCGGCCGCGTCGACGACGCGCTGGTGGAGTCACTCGGCTACACGGTGGCCGATGGTCACGCGTGGTGTCCGGGGCCCATCCAAGATCTCGTCGGTCCGTTCGCGATGCCGGGCGGCACCCGGCGCCGCGACGGCGCGATCACCCGCGTGACGTACGACGCCGACTGGCTCGCCGTGGTCGAGACGATCGACGCGCTCGACCTGTCGACGACGATCGACGTCGACTACCGCACGCTGGCGCCGACGCGGACTCGCGATCCCAACCACACCGACGGGCTGGTCGCGTTCGATCCGCTCGGCCGCGCCGTCGCCCACGGCGTCGACGGCCACGTCGCCACCCACCCGTGGGGCAGCGGTCCGCTGGGCGCGTGGGCCGCGCCGCCGCTCGCCACGCTCGCATCGATCCTCGCCGATCCGGGCGGCTTCCTCGGCGCCGCGGCCGCGGCCACCTGGATCGACGATCGCGCGTGGGAGGAGCGCGGTGCGCCGGTGGCCGAGGTCACCGTCGCACGCACGGCGCTGGTCCACGACGGCGACGGTGGCGGCGAGCCCGACGGACCGCTTGAGATCGCGGTGCGCTACCTCGACGGTTTCGGTCGCCCGCTGCAAGAAAAGGTGCGCGTCGAGCCCGGCCCGGCGATCACGCGCGACGCCGCCGGTCGGGTGATCGTCGACGAGCGCGGCCCGATCCTCGTGTGGACCGACGAGCGCTGGCGGGTGTCCGGCCACGTCGTCTACGACGCCAAGGGTCAGCCCGGCCGCGTCTTCGAGCCGTACTTCTCGAACGCTGCCACCTACGAGGGCGACGCGGTGTTGCAGCGCTTCGGCGTCTCGACGCTCAGGACCTACGACGCGATCGGTCGCGTGGTACGGGTCGATCTCCCCGACGGCACTCACACGCGCACTCGGTACGCCGCGTGGGCCACCGAAGAAGCCAGCCGCGGCGACACCGTGCTCGACTCGACGTACCGCGCGCTGCGCGAGGGGCGACCTGCCGACGATCCCGAACGCGCCGCGTACGAGCATGCCGCGTCGCACGCCGAGACCCCGACGGTCACCGACGTCGATGCGCGCGGTGAGGTCTGCGCCACGGTGGCGGTCGGCGATGCGTCGGCGGCTGAGCGGCGCATGCGGCAAGTGGTCGACGCGAACGGGCAGGTGATCGCGACGATCGATCCGCGCGGGCTCACCGCATTCGCGTACCAACGCGATCTGCGCGGCCGTGCGCTCGCGACCACCAGCGTGGATG